>NZ_JBKORL010000030.1:0-67533 GCF_047314525.1 Shewanella sp. BJSY2023SW007
CCGCTGGCACGGCGGCTAGCATTGCTTTAAGCCTTAAATCCCTCACCAATACTTGCCGGGCTTTTGACCACAGACGTAACCCATCACCTGCGGTGGGCTCTTGCACAGGCGATCCTGTGACACGGCGTTAATACGTCCCTGTAGCCTCGACGAAAACATCCTTGTTTTCGACGGTCACAGTTCCGCCTGTGCCTGAAAATGAGGTGTATGTCTGCAGGCATATAGGTAGCTTCAAACAAGTTAGCTCTCACAAAGTTGCTCCAATCCCTCCTCGGTGTCGCCGAGAGCCTTTGGCGCAAATAACGTAGCTGAAGGCGAACACTCGCCGGTGACGAGTGTGCTCATGAGCGCAAGCTATTGACAGATTGGAATGCTTAAGCTCCACGACTTTCGCCGCGGGCACAGCAGCTATCATAGCTTTGGCTGAAAGCCATTACCGAGACACAAAACAGCACCAAGCAGCGGTGACTGCCGCACTCTGAGAGGAATTTTCCACTAACTTGGCTTACATAAAAGCCATCAAAGCATAAACAAGCCCCATTCGGGGCCAAGTTCAAGCTAAATCCAGCGACAAATCAACTGATGAGATCGAAGTGACTTTGGTAAGTCTGGGCCCAACGTAACAACTCGACTCGATTACGAGACTGGGTCTTGCGGAAGATCGATGAGATATGCGCCTTAACCGTATGTTCGCTAATACACAGACGCTGGGCTATCTCTTTATTCCTGGCGCCGCTGGAAACCAGTTGAATAATGGTTCGCTCACGCCGGGTCAACATCTGCAGCATGGAAACTGTATCGGCCGACATCTCATTGCCTGTATCCAGAGTTTTGACCAACTTACGGAACATCTTGCTGATAAGGGTTCTGTCGTACCAGAGCTCATCGGCCACCATCTTGCGCAGACCAGTAAGCATAAGATCGATACGCTGATCTGAGTAGAGCACTCCGCGGATCCCCAGCAACATAGCCGATTCCTGATCCAGTGACCCTCTGTTGACTTGATAAAGAGCGACTGGAACGTGAGAAACCAGACGACTGGCCAATAAAGGGATCCCCTTATTATCCAGCGCAGCCCCCTTCTGAGAGATTAGATAAAAAGTACTATCACTCTTCTGCGGTTCCAGCTGCTCCGGATGGCGTACTATACGGGTCTTAAGACCGATGGACTCGGCCAGTATGGCCAAATGACAAGGGGCGGCTATTTGATTTATAAAAACCAACTCATTGATACTACTCATTTTTACTCTTCTCCCTGAAAAGTCTTGCTTATATCCCTAAAGGGATAGCTTCCTTAATCACTTTAAGCGCTACTACACAAAAAGCATCAGACGATTCTGACCAGATAGTGTCCGGTTTTCATCACCATAAAGTATTATTCTAACAATCTTTAACGACTTTTCTGACAAAAGATTGTAAAGAGTGTATCCAAAACTCTTTGTTCCAACTGTCAATCTATGCCTAAATGCCGCAGTTGACGGTCATGAAATGAGGATAAGAAGAACAAGGCAGCGATAGCACCGACAAGGGCCATTAGCATATCCGACTGGGTATCCCAGACGTAACCTTGGGTGCCGAGAAAAGCCTCGGCGCCGGTTCCGGTGGCAACGGCGACCCACCATTCAATCAGTTCATAGAAGGCCGATAAGGCCAAGGCAAAACAACTGACCAGAAAAGCACACCAGGCACCAGGTTTCACCGCTTGATTACGCAGCAGTATCTCCCTGGCAATCATTGCCGGGATAAACCCTTGCGCCAAATGACCCAACTTATCGTAGTTATTGCGCTCAGAGCCCATCCACTGTGCCAAAGTATCGAACAGCGGCACCTCGGCATAAGTGTAGTGGGCGCCGACAAACAGTATCAGGCAATGCACCAAGATCAGGCCATAAAGCAGCGGGGTCAACGGAAAACGTTTGCGGGTAAAAAACAATATCGGCAGTGCCAACATACCCGGCAGCGCTTCCAGCCACCAAGTGAAATCATCTTTGGGGGCAATGGCCGACCAAATAAGTACCGCAAAATAAATGACCAGCCAGATAATTGTGTTTTTCAAGCCACTTTCCTTATGCCAGTGATTGTTCTCAATTAGGGAAAAATACTTTAGCCATCTAGCCCTCCACTTCATCTGAAAAAAGTGCTACTTTGGTTGGGCATGAGCGAAAATATCATAGCATACGTACATTAGTTAATAATCAAGAGGGTACCTATATCATGGCGAAACACTCGCTGGACAAGGATAAAATTAAAATCCTGTTGTTGGAAGGCGTCCACCAATCAGCCGTTGATGTGCTGGAAAGGGCTGGCTACACCAATATCGAGTATCATAAGGCATCACTTTCCGGCGCTGAACTGCAGCAGTCGATCAAAGATGCCCATTTCGTCGGAATCCGCTCCCGTACCCAACTGACCCAAGAAGTCTTGCAACGAGCTGAAAAGCTGGTTGCCATAGGATGTTTCTGTATCGGTACCAACCAGGTCGATCTCAAGGCGGCCGAGCAACTGGGTATTCCAGTATTCAACGCGCCCTTCTCCAATACCCGCAGCGTGGCCGAACTGGTACTCGGTGAAATCATCATGTTGCTGCGCGGTATTCCGCAGCGCAACGCCCTGGCCCATCGTGGTGGCTGGCTCAAGAGCGCCAATGGCAGCTTCGAAGCCCGTGGCAAGACCCTTGGGGTCATAGGTTATGGTCATATCGGCACCCAGCTTGGGATCCTTGCCGAAACCTTAGGGATGAAAGTGATCTTCTTCGATATCGAAGATAAGCTGCCGCTGGGTAACGCCCAGCAGGTTCACTCCATGGAGCAACTACTGTCTCAGGCCGATGTGGTCAGCCTGCATGTGCCCGAAACACCTCAGACCAAAGAGATGATTGCCCAGGCCGAACTGGCGATGATGCGCAAGGGCAGCATACTGATCAATGCTTCCCGCGGCACAGTGGTAGATATCGACGCTCTGGCTGTCGCCCTCAAAGAGCAACAGTTGGCCGGCGCCGCTATTGACGTTTTCCCGGTTGAGCCCAAGTCCAATACTGACGAATTCCAAAGCCCGCTGCGCGGTCTGGACAATGTGCTGTTAACCCCACACATAGGTGGCAGCACAGAAGAAGCCCAGGAAAACATAGGTATTGAAGTTGCCGGCAAACTGGCCAAATACTCAGACAACGGCTCTACCCTGTCGGCAGTTAACTTCCCGGAAGTATCGCTTCCGCAGCATAAAGATGCCTCCCGACTGCTGCATATTCACCATAACCGCCCCGGTATTCTGATCAAGATTAACCAGGCGTTCTCGGAGAAAGGCATCAACATTTCAGCCCAGTACCTGCAAACCACACCGACCATAGGTTATGTGGTGATGGAAGTGGATACCACTCAGGCGGAAGAAGCACTAACAGAACTCAAGTCTATCGAAGGCACTATCCGCACCCGATTGCTGTTCTGATTTTCACAGGGCGCCTTATTACCCTTGGCGCCCTGTTTATTTCTGTCAAATCCGCTACAATCGCAGATCTCTTAATGCCTTCAATCTCAGGATCTTGTTATGAGCATTTGCGTTTCACAGCCCGATTGGCCTCTGGATGCCGGCATTCCGGATCTGCTTATTTCCCGCCTCTCTCACTTGGGTCTACTTGCCGTTACCGGTGAACAGGGCCGCAGCTTTATCCACGGTCAGGTCACCACAGATATCAGCTCTCTCACGACAGAGCAGTGGCGTTGGGGCGCTCACTGCGACCCCAAAGGCAAGATGCTTTCAAGCTTCAGAACCTTTACTCTGGGTGATGCCCTGATATTGATGATGCCAAGAGATACCCTGGCAGCTGACTTGCCGCAATTGAAGAAGTATGCGGTATTCAGTAAGGCCGAACTGGTCGATGTCAGTGACGATTACAGCCTCTTGGGTGTTGCCGGGACCAAGGCTGCCACTTGGCTGGCAGAGCAGCTCCCGGGCTTCAACGCCGAACAACAAGTCAGCGTCATCGAAGGCGGCGTAGTGCTGCAAGATGGCGAGAGCTTTATTCTGGTACTGCCCAAGGCCGAGGCCGAGGCCTTGTGTCAGCAACAGCTACTAGTCGATGCCAGTGCCTGGCAAGAGCTGGAAATCCTCGCCGCCTACCCTAACCTGCCGGCAGCACTCATGGGTCAATTTGTACCGCAAATGTGCAACTTGCAGGCCATTAATGGCATCAGTTTCACCAAGGGTTGCTACATGGGCCAGGAAACCGTCGCCCGAATGAAGTATCGCGGCGGCAACAAGCGGGCACTTTATATTCTCAAAGGTAAAGCCACTGTCGATATCACTCCTGAAACCACGCTGGAGAAGGCTCTGGATGGCGGTTTTCGTAGGGGCGGCAGCATTATTGAAGCCGTCCAACGAAATGGCGAGTTGCTGCTGACTGCAGTGCTGGCCAATGACACAGAAGTCGGCGCCAAATTCCGCATCGCCGATGATGAAAACAGCGAACTGACAGTACTGCCTCTGCCCTACTCTCTGGAAGAGCAGGAGTAACAATGAATGACCCAATAAAGGCGCCGTCGGCGCCTTTATTTTTATCCGCAGTTTGTTGCTATTCGGTGCCGGACTCGGTTTCCATATGGGTATCACGCACCTCAATCACCTGGGGCAATATCTGTTTGAAGAACTCCACCAGTTCAGGATCAAAGTGTTTCCCCGACTCTGACTCCAGTAGCGCCATGGTATCTTCTATGCTCCAAGCCTTCTTGTAAGGTCGAATCGAAGTCAGGGCATCGAAGACATCGGCAATGGCGACGATTCGCCCCTCAATGGGAATATCTTCGCCTTTCAACCCACTGGGATAACCTGAGCCATCCCACTTTTCGTGGTGGGTCAGTGCTATCCTCCGGGACATCTGCAGCAGAGGATCCGGATGTTCACCAATAATCTCGGCGCCGATTTCGGCGTGTTGTTGCATGATTCTCCACTCTTCGGCATCCAGCTTGGCCGGCTTTTTCAGCACTGCGTCCGGCGTACCTATCTTGCCGATATCATGCATGGGCGCCGCGTTATAGAGTAGTTCACAAAAGTGTTCCGGCAACTGGGCCTGCTGCGCCAGTAGCTTGGCGTAGTGGCTCATGCGAATAACGTGTAAGCCGGTTTCGTTATCCTTGTATTCGGCAGCGCGGCCCAGGCGACGAATGATCTCGAAACGGGTCTGTTCCAGCTCGTGGGTGCGTTCACGCACCTGTTGTTCCAGCAAGCGCTGCTGATCATAGAGGGCCAGATGGTTACGTACCCGCGCCTTAACTATCGGGGCACTGACAGGTTTGGTGATGTAGTCGACGGCTCCCAAATCAAACCCCTGGGTCTCATCGGCCACTTCAGAGAGAGCGGTGACAAAGATCACCGGAATATGGCAAGTCATAGGCTCTTGCTTGAGACGCTTACAGACCTCATAGCCATTCATACCCGGCATCATCACATCCAGGAGGATTAGATCCGGAGGATTCTTCTGCGCCAACGCCAAGGCTCTTGGGCCATCTATCGCCACCTTGAGCTTATAGTCATCGCCGAGGATCCCGAGCAGAATATCAATATTCTCCGGTGTATCATCCACCACCAGTACAGTGGCTTTTTCCATCTCAATCTCCCTCTTACTCCAGGTTCCGCATCGCTCTTGGACGTCACTGGTATATCCTGTGACCCACATTACCTATTGAGTATAGCCAGGGTCACTCAGTCTCGTTCAGCTCTTGCTGCAGCTCGCGGACAAGATCGGCAGCATCATCAAACTGATAGCTGCCAACCATGCTGCTGACAGGTTTCAAGCGCTGCCACAGCGGTTTACTCACCCGGCGACTCAATGCTTCCAGTTGGACGACGGCTTCGGCATCAGCATCTTCCAGACTGCTTTGCAGTTGCTCCAAAGCGGTTTTAAGCGTCTCGGTATCCATCTCCTCGGCGGCATCAGCTTCCGTCTGAGAAGCGCTTTGCGGCTTATCCCCCATCCAGTCCGCAATGGCGTCGACAATAACGGCGACCCGCTTTTCCACTGCCTGCAACTCTTGCTCACACTCTTCGCCGGCTGCCAACTTGGCTTCCAATTGCCGCGCCTCTTCCACCAAAGGCTCAGAGCAGAGATTACCGGCCAGCCCCTTTAGGGTATGCGCCACCCTGACCGCTTCTTCCTGCTGTTGCTCCTTGAGCGCCTTGCGAATACGTTTGCCGACGTTGCCCTGACTACCTAGGAAACGCTCGAGGATACGTCGATAGAGGCGCTCGGAATGCTGCACCAGTTGTAGTCCCCGGTCGATATCCAGGCTCTCTTGTTCCGGCCAGCTCACCAGATCCTCAGAATCATCTCCATCGGCCATACCTGTGTTATTATTCCCTGCAACTGGGGCTTGTCCCCCTCCCAGATACTGCAACAACACCTGATACAAGAGGCTGACTTCTATCGGCTTGGCAATGTGATCATTCATGCCGGCCCTCAGGCACATCTCCTTATCGCCGGCCATGGCATTGGCCGTCATGGCGACCACAGGTAACTGCTCAAGCCCTGGCATCTTGCGCAGCGCCTCTGTGGCCTGATAGCCGTCCATTACTGGCATCTGGCAGTCCATCAGCACAAGATCAAACTGCTGCTGCGCCAGCTTCTCCAGCGCTATCTGGCCGTTTTCTGCGATAGACAAGTCTATGCCTACCTGCTCGAGAAACTCGGTCGCCACCTCCTGATTCATCTCATTGTCTTCCACCAGCAGCACGCGTTTGCCAACAAGAGCCGCCAGTTGCAGCGATTCGAGATCCAGTACCTTGCGCCTGACGGGAATATGCCCCTGACGTCCAAGCGCCAACATAATGCCGTCGAGTAATCTGGAGGCACTGACCGGCTTGGTGATATAGCCGTTGATCCCGAGTTGCTCCAACTGTTCGATAAAGTCACTGTTGGCGTGGGCCGATACCATGAGGATCAGCGGCGGCTCCTTTAGCTGCAATATTTGCCGGGCAGTTTCCATACCGTCCATCTCAGGCATTTTCCAATCGATCAGGGCCATCTTGTAGGGCTTGCGCTTCACCTTATCCAGCGCCTCCATGCCGCTGCGGGCACAGTCGACGGCAAAGCCCATGCTCTCGAGCGTAGTGCGCAAGATATCTCTGGCGGTGCCGTTGTCATCGACCACCAGAATGGGCATACCTTCCAGTTCCTGCTCGACATTCAGCTTGTCGTTTTCCGCCACTTTGAGCCGCACGGTAAAGAAGAAGCAACTGCCGTTGCCAAACTGGCTCTCGACACCGATTTCACCCTCCATCAGTTCCACCAGCTGTTTGGAAATCGCCAGCCCAAGCCCGGTACCACCGTATTTACGGGTGGTTGAGGTGTCTGCCTGGCTGAAAGACTTAAACAACCTGGCCTGCTGCTCGGCCGTCAGACCTATACCACTGTCGCGCACTGCGAATCTCAGGATCACTTCATCCTGCTCGCGGCTAAGCTCAGTTATCGACAGCATCACTTCGCCACGCTCGGTAAATTTAATGGCGTTGTTCATCAGGTTAATCAACACCTGACTGAGGCGCAGCGGGTCCCCTTCCAGATAACTGGGCACACCAGGGGCCACGGCAAACAACAGCTCCAATTGTTTATCAGCGGCACGTTCCGAGAACATATCCCCGAGATCTTCCAAAATACTGTCGAGCTGGAACGGCACCACTTCGATATCCAGCTTGCCGGCCTCAATCTTGGAGAAGTCGAGAATGTCATTGATGATCCCCAGCAGGGATTGCGACGCCCGTTCAATTTTTTCCACATAGTTACGCTGTTTGTTATCCAGTTTGGTCTGCAGGCACAGTTGTGACATACCGATAATGGCATTCATCGGGGTGCGTATCTCGTGGGACATATTGGCAAGAAAGTCGCTCTTGGCCTTGTTGGCGGCATCGGCTTCATCTTTGGCCGTCATCAGCTCATTGGACAAGAGTTTCAAGCGGGTAATATTGGCAATGCTCATGACCACTGAGCGTTCACGATCACCTTCTTCCTCAATTTCAGAAGCGTTGACAGCCATCCACATAGGCTCGCCCGAGGCACTGAGCAGGCGCCACTCGCCGCTGACACTGTGATCGTCACTCTGCTGCAGGCACTCGTACAACTCGCTGACTTTGCTTCTGTCTTCCGGCAGCATCAGTTCGGCAAACGAGCGACGTTTAAGCTGTTCGGCGCTCATTCCCATATCACTGCAGAATTGGCCGTTACAATCCATTATGGTGCCGCGATCATCCAGATTGACTATGCCTATGCCTGCGTTATCAAACAGGGCGCGGAAATGGGCCTCACTCTGAGCCAGCTCGGTTTCCATCTTTTTACGGCCGCTGATATCGGTCAGATAACCGTTCCAAAGCATGCCATCCTGCTGTTTACTGCCTTTGGCACCGGCCTCAAGCCAACGTACCTCGCCGGAAGGATGACGGTAGCGAAACTCTTTGATCCACTGCAGCCCCCCTTCACCGGAAAGCAGCCGAATAATACTGTCTCTATCTTCAGTAACGATCCGCTCGGCCACCAGTTCAAAATCGGCCATTACCTCATTCTTGTGGTGGCCCAAAGTGGCAATGGCTGCACTGGAAAGGAAGGTGAATCTGCGTTGCTGCGGGCCTTGCCAAAACAGTTGATACACAGTACTGGGCACAGACTCAGTGATGGTTTCCAGTTGCTCCCGCGACTGCTCCATCTTTTCCTGAGCCAGCTTGCTGTCGGTAATGTCGTTGAGGCTACCATCGAACCAGAGAGGATTCCCATCTTCGTCGTAACTGGCCTTACCCTTTTCATGGATCCAACGCACGCTGCCATCCCGGTGGCGAATGCGATACTCAACATCAAAGGCTTGCTGCTCGGCCAGAGCCGAGTTTATGGTGTCAGTACACAGCTGCTTGTCTTCATCTATGACCAGGGAGCCATAACTGCGCTTCTTGCTGTCGATGAAATGCCAGGCCGGATAACCGCTTATCTCTGTGATATTGTCGCTGACATACTCCATGGTCCACTGTTCATCGACCCTGGTACGATAAACGGCGCCGGGGATATTGGATACCAGACCGCGAAAACGGCTCTCGCTCTCGCGAATTTTACGCTCTACCGCCAGTTGCTCGGTCAGATCCCGAATCGATGCTGCTACCTGGCGTTTGCCCTTATGATCGGCCGGTAACAGGCTCAAACCTATCTGCACCGGAAACTGGGAGCCATTACACTTGAGTGCCTGCAGCGCCTTGCCCTTGGCCATCATGCGATCCTTACCGTCAGTCACAAAGGTATGACGCTTGGCCGCATGCTGCAAACGATCCACTTCCGGCAACAATTGATCTATGTTGAGCTTGAGCATCTCCTCGGCGTTATAGCCGAACAGCTCCTGACAACGGCTGTTGGAGAACACCAGCATGCCATTTTCATCGACAATCAGCATCGCCTCTGGCGCCGCTTCCAGCACTGCGTTGGACCAGGCCGCGGCGGAAAACTGCTCGGTAACATCGTTGAACAGCATCTCCACCGAAATCAACTTGCCTTCCTCATCGAGTAAGGGCTGCATAAACAGATCCAAACGTCTCAGCCCACCTTCGGCATCGGCCAACTCCACCTGATGCGGCGGCACAGACTCGCCGGCCAGCGCCTGTTCCATATACTGCCAATTTGCTTCGTTGATGCTGTTGCTGGAAAAGAGCCGTTGATACTTGCGCCTGAGCACCTCTGGGGAGATGCCCAACACCTTCTCCACCCCATCGCTGGCCTGCACTATCGCACCGTAAGGATCCATAGAGCAATAGAAGGACTTGTCACTCATGCCGTCGATAAGCTTGGCAAATCTGTTGCCTCGGGAGTCGAGCAGTGCCTGTTCTCTCTCCTCGAGGATTTCAGCCATCTCATTGAATTTATTGCTGAGAGTCGCAATTTCCCGCACTACGCCTTCAGGCTTTTGTAAACGTTTTATCAATCCCTTGCTGAAATCCACTATCCCGGCTTCCAACTGCTCCAGGGGCTGGGTGAGACGCTTGGCACTCCAGTAACTGGTCACCAGCAACAATATGGCCAACAACAACAGGTTGATTGTTAACGAGCTGAAATCCTGAAGGAAAGCGCGTAACAACTGTTTTTGTGGGGTAATCACCAACACCCGCCATTCCAGTGGCGCCACTCTGGCAACACTGGCAAGGTACTGCACACCATTGAGGTCACTCAGTGCTACTTCAGGAGTGTCGGCGGCGTAGATATGTTGTGCCGCTTCCTTTCCAGCGGCGGTATTGACGAGCCAATCTTCCAATTTGGCATTGCGGCTAAGGTTATTGTCCGGGTGATAGATGAGCCGCCCCTGGTTATCCAACACCAACAGCTTTTTGGGATCGATTCCCAAGCGAATCGGCAAGCTGGAAAGCGCCAGATCTGTGGTTATGACTCCCAAAGGTGCTGCTTCACTGCCAAAAGGCTGTGAGAAGGTGATCATCAAGGCATTGCCGGCCCCCTCGTCGAAATAAGGAGGAGCCCAATAACCGTCAGGATGCTTAAGCGCCTCGGTCCACCATCCCCATTCGCCGCTGGTGTAATCATAGGCTTCCTGACCTATGTCCATAATCGCAATAGAAAGATCCTGGCGAAAAGCATAGGGCGCGAAGCGTTTTTGCCCGGGCAGAAATCCGGGCTGAAAGGCAATGGCGCTGCCATAAAAATTGGGGTTGCGCTGCAATCTGTCTTTAAGCAGTTGATAAAGATCGTCAGCTTGCTGCAGGCGCTCGAATGACTCAAGATGCCCCAGGCTGTAGGCCAGAGTTTGGGTATTGCGCTGCGCCAAAGACAATTCAAATTCGAGCCGCTTGGCAGCAAAGTCGGCTTTTTCGGCCAGATCGGTAAAGAAGGCCTTTTCTTCATCCTGATAGTTATACCAGCCGGTGATCCCTGAGATCACAGTCATGATAATGATCAAGGGAACAGCTATTTGAAACAGAATGCGGCTGCGAAAAGTCCTGAGTGTCTTGCTATCCGGCATAAATCTGCCTCTCTGACTATATCCTTGTATCTCTGCAACAGCAGAGCCTCTGTCAGGCACACCCTCTTGGGCAATCAATGCCGAAGTACATCAGGCGACTGAAGACAACCAACTGATTACAGGTCAAAAATTAATCTTGTTATTTAAGCATTAGCCATAATGTTACACAAGTAACTCGGCGCGAATTTACATAAAATTCATCCATCAGCGAGCGCCGGATAAAACACTGCTGGCTAACAACAAGCTAAACTCACGGCGTAAAATAAACTCTTGTTAAACGTAAAATAGACTCTTGTTAAACATAGTGTATAACGCTGAGCTATCAGCCCCTTTCCGCCAGATAGCCCAGTAATATATCAGCAGCGGCTACCGAATAGGAGCCGGCAAATAGTGACAACCTTAAACCGCCTGCCAGGTTAACCAGGATAAGGCGGTGTGAAGACTGTTTGCATCCCTTGACAGCTATCAGCTATCAGCCTGAGCCATGGCCTCATCACTGCAGCCACGCAGACGCTGAAAATAACTGCGGGTTTCTGCCAGCACCAGATGGCGCAGACCTATAATGGCAATCAGATTGGGTATCGCCATCAAGCCGTTGACTATGTCGGCGAGCAGCCAGATGAGATCCAGCGTGATAAAGGCGCCCGAGGCGATAAGTCCGAGAAACATCCAGCGATAGAGCGGGATCCAGCGGCCCTTGGTGAGATAGCTCCAGCAGCGATCGCCATAATAGTTCCAGCCAAGAATGGTGGTAAAGGCGAAACACACCAGCGCTACGGTTACCAAATACTGGCCAATCAGCGGCGTGGTAGCACTGGAGAAAGCGGCGCTGGTCATGCCAGCCCCGGCGCTATCGCCATTCCAGACACCGGTAAGAATAAGCACCAAACCCGTCATGGTGCAGATGATAATGGTGTCGAAGAAGGTGCCCGTCATGCTCACCAACCCCTGCTCAACCGGCTCCTTGGTCTTGGCGGCTGCCGCCGCTATCGGAGCACTACCCAAACCCGACTCGTTGGAGAATACCCCACGAGCAATCCCGGTTTGAATCGCCAGGGCGATACCGGCCCCCAAAAAGCCACCGGTCGCCGCCACTGGATTGAAGGCGGAATGCAGCACCAGTGCTATCGCATCCGGGATCGCCTCACTGGCGCTCAGCAGCACCCAAAGACAGGCAACCACATAGCCTATAGCCATAGTGGGCACCAACTTTTGCGCCACAGCCGCAATCCGTTTAACACCCCCTAAGGTCACAGCAGCCACCAGCGAGGTCAATACCACAGCAGTAATCCAGGCTGGCACATCAAAGGCGATGGTCATAGCTTCAGAAATCGCATTGACCTGGGCAAAAGTTCCTATACCGAAAAACGCCACCCCAACACCGAAAACCGCAAACAGCTTGGCCAACCAACCGAGCCCCAGGCCTTTTTCTATGTAGTACATGGGGCCACCGGCGATGTTACCGTGGCGATCTGTGGTACGAAACTTAAGCGCCAATAGGCATTCGGCGTACTTGGTGGCCATACCAAAAAGGGCAGCAACCCACATCCAGAACAGGGCGCCGGGGCCACCGAGTTTGATGGCAGTAGCCACCCCGACAATATTGCCCGTGCCTATGGTGGCCGACAACGCAGTACAGAGCGCGGCAAAAGAGGAGAGCTCCCCCTTGCCATTGGCGGGTTTGAACAACAACTGCAGCGCCAGCGGCAGACGCAACAGTTGAATGAATCCCAACCTGAAGCTCAGATAAATACCGGTTCCCACCAGCAAGAGTAAGGTGGCAGGTCCCCAGACAATGCTGTTTATCTGGGTAAGAAGTGCATGAAAATCCATAGATTCCTCAGTTATTAAACATCAAAATTAATAAACGGAGGAGGAAAAGAAATGGCTGCGAAACCGCGGCAGCAGAGGCCAAAAGCGAAAGTTCACCAGAGGCAAGGCGGTGCAATCATCCTCTCCTCTGTCCTTTTGCCTGAGCGTTTCGCGCTGGCCTAAGCCGGCACTTTCGCCTTCGGCGCCGGGGCATGCCCGGTCTCTCCAGAGGCTCGTCCAGTAACAGTCCACGCCGTCAATGCTGACCGGCACCTGAAAGAGTACCTCCAACCGGGTTAACCGGTGGAAATTGCCTCGTCGGTGTGGGGGCGATTCCCCACTCTCCTGCTACCTTCATCCGAACGGATTGCCACGTTATTCGTGGCAGGTGACACAGTTTGCGCCTAAATGGCCTCCGGCTCAAGGGCCAAAACCGACTCTCGCCCTGTTTACTGCAAAAATGTTGATCTTGGGCTAATCCCAAGCAACAGAACTTAGTTCGGTTTAAGCGGCAACAACAGCCGAAAGTCGAGTTCACCGATTGAAAAAACTTGTTATGCTGTAGCAGATTACTGCGGTTCACAGGAGTTCAAATGCAGAGCCAGGTGTTGCTGGAAGGGGTAAGCAAAGGATTTTTGGACGGCGATCGCCCCCACAGGGTGCTGGAAAATCTCAGCCTGGAGATCAAACCCGGCGAGACGGTGGCATTGACCGGCCCCAGTGGCAGCGGCAAGAGCACACTGCTGAATCTGATAGCCGGTTTTGAGCACCCGGATCAGGGGCGCATCCTGCTGGCAGGTCAAGACAGCAGCCGCTGGCAGGACAAACAGTGGAGCGCCTTTCGCCGCCGCCATCTGGGGGTGGTGTTCCAGCAATTCAACCTACTGACGCCGCTCAATGTTCGCGACAATATTCTCTTTCCCCTGTCGCTGCTCGGTGAAGGCTGGCAAGCCTGGTGCGATCACCTTGTACAGGCACTGGGGCTAACGCCACTGTTGAACCGGGAAGTCGAAAGCCTCAGCGGTGGTCAACAGCAGAGAGTAGCCATTGCCCGCGCCCTGGCCCATAGGCCTGAATTGCTGCTGGCCGATGAACCGACAGGCAACCTGGATGCCGCCGCCGGTGATGAGGTGATGCAGCTTTTGTGCGCTCTCGCCGCCGATGCCGGCAGTGCCATTCTGATGGTCACCCACAGCGAAACGGCCGCCGCCTATATGCAGCGCCGCTGGCACCTGCAGCAAGGGCGCATTCATGAATGACACAGGGGCGCTGACCACAATCAAGTTGGCTTGGCAGGCCCTGAAAGTCACCCTGGCCCACTATCGCAAGGCACCACTGCAAGCCGGCGCCATACTGCTGGGAGTGGTGTTGGCGGTGACTCTGCTGATTGGCGTCAAGGCCACCAACGACAACGCCATCAACAGCTACCGTGAGGCGGGCGAAGCCCTGGGACAACAGGCCAGCCTGTTTATCACCCCCAAGGCCCGCGGGGTCAGCCTCGATGAAGCGCTCTATTTTCAGCTGCGCCAAAGCGGCATCCAGGCGCTGCCGGTGATCAGCGGCGTCCTTGACGACGCTCAGGGTCGCCAGTGGCAAGTGGAAGGCAGCGATATCATTGCCGCCCTCGGCACCTTCGAGCAAAGGGGCAATGGCCGCAACAATCTGCCCTTGAATAGACTGCTCGTCGGTGAGCCCATCATTGTCATGAGTGACAGCCTGCATCAGGGACTCAAGGCGCCGCCAACCCTGTCCCTCGGTGGACGCACGCTCGAAGTGCTGGCGCTCGCCGACTCACAGCAGCTCGGCAACCGCCTCTATCTGGATATCTCGCTGGCCCAGCAGCTATTAAAGCGCGAGGGTACCCTCAGCTATATCGCCCTCTTTGGCGAGCCGCAAAGGCTCAAAGAGCGGCTCAAGCAAAGCGGACTGCCGCTGGATAAGCTGAATATCAGCGAGCAGGACAAGGGCGCCGCCCTGACCGCGCTCACCCGCAGTTTTCATTTGAACCTCAACGCCATGGGGATGTTGGCCTTCGTGGTGGGGCTGTTTATCGCCTACAACGGCGTACGCTACAGCCTGATGAAACGCCGCCGTTTGTTGCTCTTGTTGCTCAAGCAGGGCCTGGGACGGCGCGCCCTGATGCTGGCGCTGCTGCTGGAGTTGTTGCTGCTGGTGTTCATCGGCTCGGCCAGCGGCTTTATTCTGGCGCTGCAGCTCAGCCAGTGGCTGCAGCCCATGGTGGCGTTGACCTTGGAGCAACTCTATGGTGCGACTCTGCTGCCGGGGAACTGGCGCTGGCAATGGTTGGCCGAAGGCGCCGGTCTGACACTTATCGCCGCACTGCTGGCCTGCGTGCCCCTGTATCTTGAGCTGTGTCATCAGAGCCTGGCACAAAATACCCAGAGCCAATGGCATGCCCACAGACACAGAAGCATGCACAAACGCCTGTTTCTCATCGGGGTTGCGCTGCTTGCCCTGACGGCGCTGCTTTACCCCTTGAGCCAAACCCACCAACACAGCCTGGGCTTGATGGGGCTCTTGACCCTGGCTATCCCGCTGCTGTTGCCGCAACTGTTGCAGTCTTTGCTCGGGCTATTGGCGCGGCTGTTTCCGTCCGGACTCAGCAAGTACGCCATCGCCGATACCCGAGAGCTGGTGGCACCGCTGGCGCTGGCCATGATGGCGCTGCTACTGGCCCTGTGTGCCAATATCGCTATGAATACCCTGGTAGGCAGCTTTGACAAGACCCTTAGAAGCTGGCTCGACACCCGCCTGCATGCCGAGCTTTATATCCGCCCGGGCGCCGGCAATATGGCGAGTCTGGAGCATTTTCTTGAGCAGCAAGCCCCCGGATTGGCTCATTTCTACCAATGGCAGGCGCCCTTCTATGCCAAGGGGAGCGGCAATACGCTGGAGATAAACCTTATCAGCCGGGACGCCGACTCTATCGCGCGCACCACGGCGCTGAAAACCCCAGCCCAAGTTACTTTCCAGGAACAAGTTGCTTCCAAGGAACAAGTGCAAGGAGCCCAAAACCAGCAACAGCAAGCGCTGCAGACGGTGATCCAAGGCCAGGCTCTGGCTATCAGCGAGCCCTTGGCCCTGACGCTGGGGCTGGCGCCGGGCGACAAGCTCAGCCTCTGCCCGGATAAGGACTGTAAGACACCACTGACCCTGCACATCAGCGCCATCTATTACGACTATGGCAATCCCAAGGGGGAGGTCATGCTGGCGCAATCCCTCTGGCAAGGGCTTAAGCTGCCAACTGAAGCCGTCAGCCTGGCTGTGAGCGGCATAGCAACAAGTGCAGAAAGGGCCAAGGGGGCAGGACTCACAAGCATTGCCGCCCTAGAGCGCGCCCTCATTCAAGAGCTTGGACTCAGTCCGGTACAGGTCTACAGCCAGCAAAAAATTCGCGATGAGGCGATTCGGGTCTTCAACAAGACCTTCAGCATTACCCTGGTGCTCAACACCCTGACCTTACTGGTGGCCGCCGTGGGGCTTTTCAGTGCCGTGCTGATGCTGACCCAGTCCCGCCAGGCGAGCCTCGCCATGTTACGCTCGCTCGGGCTTACCCGTGGCCGACTTTTGTCTATGTTGCTATTGCAGATGCTGCTGGTAGTGGTGCTCACCTGTCTGTTGGCCCTGCCCATGGGGGCGATTCTCGGTTACCTGCTTATCCATAAGGTGACGCTGCAGGCCTTCGGCTGGACCATAGCCATGCAGTGGGACTGGCTGGCCTATGGCCGGGTGGTGCTTTTGTCGCTGCTGTGCTGCATCCTGGCGGTGATAGTTCCCCTCTATTGGCAGAGCCGCCGCTCTCTGGTCTCCAGCCTGCAACAGGAGGTGCTCTAATGCGATTGATTACAATGCGGTGGCGTGCCGCAGCGCCCTTGTTAGCAGGTCTACTACTGGGCGGCGCTGTGCTGAGTGGCTGCGATAAGGCTCATCAAGATCAGGCTCAGCAGCAAGACTCACGGGCCATGAGCCGGGTGATGGGGACAGCGAGCGAAGGTTATGCGAAAGTCGAGCCCGGTGCGGCGCTGCAGTTTCCAAAAGATCACCTGCCCCACCCCAGGTTTCGTCAGGAGTGGTGGTATCTGACCGCCAATCTGACCACGCAAAGCGGTGAGCCCCTCGGACTGCAATGGACTCAGTTTCGTATCGCCCTCTCCCCGGATGAACCTGAATCCAGTTCTCCCTGGGCGACGAATCAGCTTTATATGACTCACAGTGCACTCAGTTTTCAAAACAGTCACCAAAGCGCCGAGCGCTGGGCCAGGGGCGCGCTTGCCGCGCCCCAAGGCAAAGCTGCCCATCCCCAGGGAGCCCAGGACAAAACTCAAGCCGGAGCCATGGGCTTGCCGCTCAGGGTCTGGCTCGATAACTGGCGCTGGCAAAGCCAGGCGGTAAGCGGCCCCAATAGCGGGCTGTTTCCCGCCAGTTTACAGGTCAGCGAAGAGGACTTTGCCTTCGAGTTGCAACTCGATAGCCAGGCCGAGCTGCAGATTCAGGGAGATAAGGGGTTCAGCCGTAAAAATGCCGCCGGCACTGTAGCCTCTTACTACTACAGCCAGCCCTTTATTCGGGTCGAAGGCAGAGTGCGCCACAAGGAGCAATGGCTGCAGGTATCCGGCAATGCCTGGCTCGATAGGGAGTGGAGCTCAGAATTTCTCAGTCGCGGCCAACAGGGCTGGGACTGGTTCGCCTTGCGGCTCGATGACGGTTCGGCCCTGATGCTGTTTCAGCTCAGAGAGCAGGAAAACAAAGCCTTTTTCAGCGGCAAGCGCATGTATCCCGACGGCAGTGGCCACCTGCTGGCGCTCGATGATATCAGCCTCAGCGTCAAGGACTGGCAACAAACGGCCAGCGGTCGCTACCCTGTAGCCTGGCAACTGGAGCTGCCGGGAGAGTCTCTGTCACTGACTCTGGAAGCCCTCAATCCCAATGCCGCCATGAACCTGTCTATCCCCTACTGGGAAGGGCCCATCACCATCAAGGGCACACAAACCGGCGTGGGTTATATGGAGCTGACCGGCTATTGAATAACCCACTTTAGGTAGTAAACAAGAACTATTCTCAAAATAGCGTTGCATTAATATTGCAGGAGTCAAGCCGCTAATCTGTTTAAATTTCAAACTTGGATTCAGATCACATTGAAAATGTTGATCCGGATCGCCAATCGCTTTCATTACCTCTCAAGAGGTATACCCACATTTTTAATGAGGTCTAGACTTTGATTCAGTTCCGGTGACTCGGCCCATGCCGTGCCAGTCGCCCTTACCTGTCGAGGTGAGCCTCAATGAAGCAACAAACAGAGATGGAATACCATGTCACCAGTCTGGTGGTGCATGCCGCTCCGGGAACCCTGGAGGCGGTGACCACTGCCATCCAGGCCCTTGAAGGCGCCGAAGTCCACGCCAGCAGCCCAGAAGGCAAATTGGTAGTCACCCTCGAAGGCGAAAGCCAGGGCGAGATCCTGGATAACGTCGAAGCAATCAACCGTCTGCCCGGGATACTGTCCAGCAGTCTTATCTATCATCAGGTCGATTCTGAGCCTGTCAGTCAAACAAAAGAAATAAAGAGTGAGGAAACACCATGAGCATAAGCCGCCGCGAGTTTCTTAAAGCCAACGCCGCCGTTGCCGCCGCCACGGCCGTTGGAGTCACTCTGCCAGTGAAAGTCGTCGAAGCCGCTGAGCAGAAAGACAATATCAAATGGGACAAGGCCCCCTGCCGATTCTGCGGTGTCGGCTGCTCTGTGCTGGTAGGCACAAAAGAGGGCAAGGTCGTCGCCACCAAAGGCGATCCAGAGAGTCCGGTCAACAAGGGCCTGAACTGCATCAAGGGCTACTTCCTGTCGAAAATCATGTACGGAAAAGACCGTCTGACCACTCCACTGCTGCGGATGAAAGACGGCCAGTATGCCAAAGATGGTGAGTTCACCCCGGTGACCTGGGACAAGGCCTTCGATGTGATGGCAGAAAAGTGGAAGCACTCGCTCAACACCAAGGGCCCGACTTCTGTGGGCATGTTCGGCTCAGGCCAGTGGACCATTTGGGAAGGCTACGCTGCCTCCAAGCTGCACAAGGCAGGTTTCCGCACCAACAATATCGACCCCAATGCCCGCCACTGTATGGCCTCGGCCGTGGTCGGCTTTATGCGTACCTTTGGTATCGATGAACCCATGGGTTGTTATGACGACCTGGAAGCCGCCGATCACTTTGTGCTCTGGGGCGCCAACATGGCCGAGATGCACCCCATCCTCTGGGCCCGCCTGTCGGATCGCCGTCTGAGCCACCCCGACGGCAAGGTACATGTACTGTCTACCTTCGAGAACCGCTCGTTCGATTTGGCCGACAACCCGATAGTGTTCAAGCCTCAGTCCGACCTGGTGATCCTCAACTATATCGCCAACTACATCATCCAAAACGGCGCGGTCAACAAGGACTTCGTCAACAAGCACACCAAGTTTGCTCTGGGTGTGGATGACATAGGTTATGGCCTGCGTCCGGATCATCCGCTGGAGAAAAAAGCCAAGAATCCGGGTAACGGCAAGTTCAGCGATATCAGCTTCGATGAGTACGCCAAGTTTGTCAGCCGCTACACTCTGGAATACGCCAGCGAGATGAGCGGCGTGGAGAAAGAGCGCCTGCTGGAGCTGGCCAAGGCCTATGCCGACCCCAAGGTTAAGGTGATGAGCCTGTGGACCATGGGTATCAACCAACACGTGCGTGGGGTTTGGGCCAACAACATGCTCTATAACCTGCACCTGTTGACCGGCAAAATTGCCACTCCGGGTAACAGCCCCTTCTCTCTCACAGGCCAGCCCTCTGCCTGTGGTACCGCCCGTGAAGTCGGCACCTTTGCCCACCGTCTGCCCGCCGATATGGTGGTCAACAACGACAAACACCGCGCCATCACAGAAAAGGCCTGGCAGCTGCCTGAAGGCACTATTCCGCCCAAGCCGGGTTTCCATGCCGTGTTGCAGAGCCGGATGCTGAAAGACGGCAAGCTCAACTGTTACTGGACCATGTGTACCAACAATATGCAGGCCGGCCCCAACATCAACGATGAAATCTATCCCGGTTTCCGTAACCCGGAAAACTTTATCGTGGTGTCAGATCCATACCCAACAGTCACCGCCATGGCGGCCGACCTGATCCTGCCTACCGCCATGTGGGTCGAGAAAGAAGGTGCCTATGGTAACGCCGAGCGCCGCACCCATATGTGGCACCAGCAGGTGAAAGCCCCCGAAGGCGCCAAGTCGGATCTGTGGCAGCTGATGGAGTTCGCCAAGCGCTTCAAGGTAGAGGAAGTCTGGCCCGCCGAGCTGATTGCCAAGAAACCTGAATACGCCGGCAAGAACCTCTATGAAGTGCTGTTCGCCAACGGAGTGATCAACAAGTTCCCCGCCAGCGACTGTCAGGCCGAACTCAACGATGAATCTGAACACTTCGGCTTCTATGTGCAGAAGGGGATCTTCGAAGAATACGCCGCCTTCGGTCGCGGCCATGGTCACGATCTGGCTCAGTTCGACCGCTACCACGAAACCCGTGGTCTGCGTTGGCCGGTAGTGGATGGCAAGGAAACCCTGCGCCGCTTCGTTGAAGGTTCTGACCCTTACGTTAAACCGGGTTCAGGCTATCAGTTCTACGGCAAGCCGGATGGCAAGGCGGTGATCTTCGCCCTGCCCTATGAACCGGCCGCCGAGGAGCCCAACAGCGAATACGATCTGTGGATGAGCACAGGCCGGGTGCTGGAGCACTGGCACACAGGCTCTATGACCGCCAGGGTGCCCGAGTTGTACCGCGCCTATCCGGATGCGCAGATCTTCATGCATCCTGATGATGCCAAGAGCCGTGGCCTCAAGCGTGGTGATGAAGTCATCGTCGCCTCGCCTCGCGGCGAAGTGAAGACCCGGGTTGAAACCAAGGGCCGTAACAAGCCGCCCAAAGGTGTGGTGTTCATGCCCTTCTTCGATGCCCGTCAATTGGTCAACAAGCTGGTACTGGACGCCACCGACCCGCTGTCCAAAGAGACAGACTACAAGAAGTGTCCGGTCAAAGTGATGAAGGCGTGAGGCGGCAGTAATGGGTGACAAACGCAATAGTGTCAATAACATCAATCGTCGCCAGTTTCTGGCGACCACGGCCAAAGCAGGCTGTGTGATGGGGTTGGCCGGGCTGGGGATATCAGCGCTGGCCAAGTCCCAGTCGCTGGCGCCCCAGGCGATACGTCCCCCTGGCGCCCTCGTCGAGGACGCCTTTCTCTCGGCCTGTGTTCGCTGTGGCCTCTGTGTCGAGGCCTGTCCCTATGACACCCTGAAACTGGCGCGTTGGTTTGAAGGGGCTGCCACAGGCACGCCTTTCTTCAACGCCCGCAGTATCCCCTGCGAGATGTGCGAGGACATTCCCTGTACCCGCGCCTGTCCCAGTGGGGCACTGGATACCGGCCTCGAGAAAATCGAGGATGCCAGAATGGGCACAGCCGTACTGATCGATGAGAAAAACTGCCTTAACTTCAAAGGCCTGAGATGTGATGTCTGCTACCGCGTCTGCCCGCTCATCGATGAGGCCATCACCCTTGAGCGTGCCCGCAATGAGCGCAGTGGCCACCACGCCATGTTTATTCCTACCGTGCATGCCGATATCTGTACCGGCTGCGGCAAGTGTGAACATGCCTGCGTTTTGGAAGAGGCGGCGATCAAGGTGCTGCCGCAGAAGCTCGCCAGCGGCAAGACAGCCGAGCACGACACTTACATAGACACGGAAAAGACCACCCTGGAGATGCTCAATCAAGGGCTGCCCGGACTGGGTAACGGAGGGGCAATATGAGTCGAAAAAAAAGCTCAGACGCCTTTGCCGCCGATGCCATCGCCACCCTGGGTTGGTGGAAGGCACACAGGTTCCTGCTACTCAGACGCTTGTCACAACTGAGCGTTTTGCTGCTGTTTGCCATAGGGCCACTGTTTGGCCTCTGGCTACTGAAAGGCAACCTGTCGGCCAGCCTGCTACTGGACACAGTGCCGCTGGCCGATCCGCTGGTGACGCTGCAGACCCTGGCCAGTGGCCATCTGCCGGAGCTGAGCCTGCTGCTCGGCGCCGCCATTGTCGCCCTGGGTTATGGCCTGCTGGGTGGACGGGTGTTCTGCAGCTGGGTCTGCCCGGTCAACATGGTGACAGATACGGCTGCCTGGCTCAGACGCAAGTTGGGCCTGCCCAGATTGCCCGAGCTGCCAAGGTCGCTGCGCTACTATCTGCTGGTATTGGTGTTGCTCTTGCCCCCACTGACCGGCCTGTTGGCCTGGGAGTGGCTCAACCCGGTTCCCGTGGCCTACCGAGCCTTGTTGTTCGGTGGTTTCAGTGGCCTGTGGCTGCTGCTGGCGATACTGCTGCTGGATCTGTTCGTCAGCGAGCGCGCCTGGTGCAGCCACCTGTGCCCCAGTGGTGCCCTCTACAGTCTGCTGGGCAAGCTGCGACTGGTCAATATCGAGGCGGTAAGAGCCAACGACTGCAACAACTGCATGGACTGTTTTACCGTGTGTCCCGAACGGCAGGTGCTCAAACCCGCCCTCAAGGGAAGCAACCCAACGATAACCAGTACCGATTGCACCCTCTGCGGCCGTTGTATCGATGTCTGTGCCAAGAAGGTCTTTGAGTTTGATACGCCATTAACCCGGCTCTCACCCAAGGGTGAAGCCAAAGACAAATCCAACAAAATAGATTGCAACCGAATTGCCACCAAGGCGGAGAACAAGCAATGAAAAAAACACTCAGCGCAGCCGCGATGCTGCTGGCACTCAGCGCCTGCTCAGGACAGCAGGCAGAAACGGCTCAGCCGGTTAACGTCAGTTCTCTTGGCGGTGGCGATGCAGAGATTAGCTCTGTACGCCCGGCCGATGCCATGCCTTCCTATCCAATGCGTGGCAACGCCATAGAGCGTAACTACGCCGAGCAGCCGCCGCTCATTCCTCACAAGGCCGACTACCCCATCAGCCTGAAGAAAAACAGCTGCATGAACTGCCATGACTGGAGCAAGGCCAAGCGTATGAAGGCAACGCCTGTGGCCAAGTCCCATGTTATCGACGACAAGGGCACCCTCAATGGACAGAACTATTTCTGTACCCAGTGCCATGTGCCTCAGGCCGATAACAAGCAGCCGCTGGTGGACAATAACTTCAGCACTGGCGCTGCCAACTGATAGCGAGAAAAACCGGGTCGCGGCTTCCTGGAGGCGCCCCGGTTTCAAGGTACAGCCCCAAAGGGATTGGGGCTTGCCTGCCCTTCCCAGCCCTTCACTTTGATGCCTCAATTTTTCTGAAAAATGGCAATCCGCTGCTCATCGACAAAACATAAGTTCAAAGCAAACGTCTCACAGAGCCAGTCCAATGTTGCACGATGGAAGAAACTGCAATGGGTAGGATCCCGGGTATAGTGCCAGTCATAAAACTGGGCTTCACTCTGCCAGCGGTCTGTCATTATGCCCAAATAGCCCCCGGGAACCAGACGTGCCAGCAGCGCGCTTATCTCGGCGGCAGGCCTGTGCAAGTGCTCGAAACACTCGCTGGAGAGAATAAAGTCATACTGCGTCTGCAACGGATTGGGGAAAAACAGCGGGTCGTAATCGTCACACGCTATCCTTTCCCGGGCAAGGAGTTTTGATAGTGTCGGCCCAGGGCCACAGCCAAAGTCCAGTCCCTGCATACCGGGGCGCAGAAAGGTCATCGCCGGCGTCAACAAGCGTTGCAAAAAGCCCACATACCCGGGATCGTCAATGCTGTTCTCGTGGGTATCGTAAAACTGCTGCTCCTCATTCAAGGGCAGCAAATGCACAGGGTCGAGAAAGATGAGCCGACACTCTGGACAAAGAAAATAACGTCTGGCAACCCTGGCGGGAACTGTCTGTTTAGGTTGGGTGTTGGCACACAAGGGGCATGGATTCATCGATGACTCGGTTCACTTTAACGGCTTTGGTTTAACAGCTTTGGTTTTACAGCCTTGGCCTAAAGGCTTTAACTCGGGCTTGGCTCAGTACTTTAGCTCGGCGATTGGCTATCGGACTGGAACTTTCACACTTTCCCGCAACAGCCGCCGCCAAAAACTGCGCCTACTCTAACAAACCCCGTCCCCGGCTCCTAGAGAAGGCGAATAAATCCCATGTGTGCTCAGCTGTTATGGAATAGCCAAAACCGCCCCCAAAGGCGGTTTTGGCTTGAAGCAGCTTGGCTATTCGGCGGCCAAACGCTCCAGCACATAGGTCAGCACACCGCCGGCACGGTAGTAGGCAACCTCCATGCCGGTATCCAGGCGGCTGAGCAGCGCTATGGTTTTAGACTCTCCATTGGGATAATGGATCTGCGCCCGCAGCTTCTGGTTTGGCATAAGCTCGCCATCCAGGCCGAGAATATCCACTGTCTCATCACCAGTCAGGCCCAGAGTCTGACGGGTCTCTCCAGGCAGAAACTGCAATGGCAGCACGCCCATACCCACCAAGTTGGAACGGTGAATACGCTCAAAGCTCTCCACTATGACCGCCTTGACCCCGAGCAGCAGCGTACCCTTGGCGGCCCAGTCACGGCTGGAACCTGTACCATATTCTTTACCGGCAATAACCACACTCGCCTGCTTTCTGGCGCGATAGGCCATGGCAGCGTCATAGATAAAGCGCACCTCAGATTCGCCCTGCATCCGGGTAACACCACCTTCATGCCCGGGCACCATCTCATTGCGGATACGGATATTACCGAAGGTACCGCGCATCATCACCTCGTGATTCCCGCGGCGTGAACCGTAGGAGTTGAAGTCCTTGTCGGCTACACCATGACTGCGCAGATAATCGGCTGCCGGACTGTTTTTGGGGATCACCCCGGCCGGGGAGATATGATCTGTGGTGACAGAGTCTCCCAGTAGCGCCAGAATCGCGGCCCCCTTAATGTCGTCGGCATTACCGCCGTATTCGGCTTTGAAGAAGGGCGGTAACTGAATATAGGTGGAGGCGGGATCGAAGGCATAGGTTTTGCCCGAGCCCGAGTCGATGGCGCGCCAGGCATCATCGCCATGAAACACATCGGCATACTGCTGCTGGAACAGGCTGCGACTCACCTTGCCCATTACGGCGGCTATCTCGGCATTGCTGGGCCAAATGTCTTTAAGGAAAACCGCTTTACCATCGCGGCCTTGGCCTATGGGATCGCGACTGAGATCGATACGGCTGGTTCCCGCCAACGCATAGGCTACCACCAGAGGAGGCGAGCAAAGCCAGTTGGACTCCACCAAGGGGTGGATCCGCCCTTCGAAGTTACGGTTACCGGAAAGCACTGAACCCACATGGATCTTCTGTTCGCTGACCGCTTTGGTGACCGCCTCCGGCAAGGGACCCGAGTTACCTATACAGGTAGTGCAACCATACCCCACCAGGTTAAAGCCCAGGCTATCGAGCGCCGTTTGCAATCCGGCCTGTTGCAGATACTGGGTCACCACCTTGGAACCTGGGGCCAACGAAGTCTTGACCCAGGGTTTGCGCTCCAACCCCAGTTCCACCGCCTTTTGTGCCAGCAACCCGGCCGCCAGCATCACCGCCGGGTTGGAAGTATTGGTACAACTGGTAATGGCGGCAATCACCAAATCGCCATGGTGCATGGCAAGCTCGCTGCCTTCGAGTACAAACGCCTGCTCAAGCTCGCTGCGCCCCGAGAGACGAATGGCATCTTCGGCCGCCTGTTTGAGCTGACTGACGGCAACTCTGTCCTGGGGCCGCTTGGGCCCGGCCAGGCTGGGTTCAACACTGGCAAGATCCAGACTCAAGGTATCGGCAAACTCGGGGGCGCTATCGCCAGTCTCTCGCCAGAGCCCTTGGGCCTTGGTGTAAGCCTCCACCAAAGCAACCGTCTGTTCATCTCGGCCACTAAGGCGCAGATACTCCAGTGTCTGCGCATCCACCGGGAAGAAGCCACAGGTTGCACCATATTCCGGTGCCATATTGGCAATGGTGGCTCGGTCGGCCAGCGGCAACTGATCCAGGCCATCACCATAGAATTCGACAAATTTACCCACTACCCCCTGGCGGCGCAGCATCTCCACAACTCTGAGCACCAGGTCGGTGGCTGTAATGCCTTCACTGAGTTGCCCCTTGAGCTCGAACCCCACCACATCCGGGATCTGCATTGAGATGGGTTGCCCCAACATGGCCGCTTCGGCTTCGATCCCCCCGACACCCCAGCCAAGTACCCCCAAGGCGTTGATCATAGTGGTGTGGCTGTCAGTGCCCACCAGTGTATCTGGATAGACCCAAGTGGCTCCTTCTTCGCCAAGCCCCTGCCAGACACCTTTGGCCAGATACTCGAGGTTTACCTGATGGCAAATGCCGGTGCCCGGAGGCACCACGGAGAAGTTATCGAAGGCGCCCTGGCCCCACTTGAGAAATTGATAACGCTCGAAGTTGCGCTGCATCTCAATCGCCACATTGTCCCGATAGGCATCCGGATTGGCGAACTTGTCGATGCTGACCGAATGGTCAATCACCAGATCCACCTTGGACAGAGGATTGATCTTTTGCGGATCGCGCCCTTTGGCCACCAGCGCCGCCCGCATAGCGGCCAGGTCGACTATCGCCGGGACGCCGGTAAAATCCTGCATTAATACCCGCGCCGGATGATAGGCGATCTCCTGCTGACTGCCGCGGCCGCGCCCCTTGGCCAGCGCCTGCAAGTCATCGATATCACAATGGTCGGTATCCAGATGCCGCAGAATGTTTTCCAGCAGCACCTTGCAACTCTTGGGTAATGCGGCAACCTCGGCAATTTCCGCCAAGGGCCCTTCATTGAGGCTGTAGTATTGGAATGAGGTGTTTTTGACTGTCAAGGTGCTTTGCGCCTTGGCTTGATATTTGACTTTGGACATCACTACTCTCCCTAAGTTGAGTTGTCGTTCCGTCAACCAGCTTAAGTTATGCTCAAATAAGGTACAAGGGCACCTGAGGCTGCCGAAGGATTTTTAAGTGTAATCTCAGTCACTTTGCGCTAGTTTAGAAACGAGCCCAAGCAGGGGGCGATAAGCTGGGAGCGATACAGATGAAGAAACACAAGAATGAAGCGGCTCTGTTGAAACTGGCGTTGGAGATAGGTTTGGGATACTCGCTCAAGCGTGGCTTTGCCCCTCTTGGGGATAAAGTGCCGGAGAAAGAGAAAGTCGAGTGCGTCTATCGCCTCTTGGTGCAGGATAAACTGATAGGACCTTTGCCATCAGACAAGGAAGATGGCCCCAATATGAAACATAGGCTGGTAATGTGGATCAGCGGCAAATTGCCCAAGGAGCACCCACTATTGCAATAACCTTGCATCATGCAGGATATAACTATGCCAAAATAGTTAAAATAACAAAAAGAAACCCGGCACGGGCCGGGTCACTTTAAACTGCTTTGGCTTTTTTGTGGAACATCAGCTTCCAAAAACTCTGGGACTTGGCTTTGACTGGCTTGGCCTTGTGTTCCTGAGTTTCAGTGGCAGTTTGCCACAGAGAGCTAACCCACAAACCTTGATATGCTTTCATCGATATTTCCTCTTTACTTGGGACGCTGATCAAATTAACGCCGCCACAGCTATTAGTAAAATGAATTAATTCCATAGCAAGAATTCCAAATGAGCATGAACGTACCTATCAAGACCTTACACTGCTTTCTGACCCTGGTGGAAACCGGTAACTTTACCCGTGCCGCCGAGCAGTTGTACCTGACTCAGCCAACCTTGAGCAAGATGATCCAGCGCCTTGAAGAATCCCTGGATCAACAACTCTTGATCCGCAGCAATCAAAAGGTAGAGCTAACGCAAGCCGGAGAGATATTCCATGCCAGTGCCTGCCAGATAATAGGTCAATGGCACAGAATGGAGCAGGACTTGAGTAACTTAAGTGGCCTCAAATCCGGCCACCTGCGCCTCGGGGTCTGCCCCATGATGAGCAGTCTAACCATAGATCTGTTGACCGAGTTTCGCCGCACCTATCCGGCAGTTGAGTTACAGATGCATGAATACGGCGGCTTTGGTTGTGAGCAAGCGCTTTTGGCCGACACCCTGGACATCGCCTTCACAGCCCTGCCTACCACCCATGGAGAGCAGTTGTCTTCATCGCCGCTGCAAGGTTATCCGCTAAAAGTCTGCCTGCCGGTAGGTCACCCACTGACCAGCAAGCAGGCGATAGAATGGCGGGATCTGGCCGAATATCCTTTCATCCTCTACAACGAGGACTTTTCACTGGCAAAGTTATTGACCCGCCTGAGCCGCGAGGCCGGAGTCACGTTGAATATCGCTTTTCGCAGTGGTCAATGGGACTTCCTCGGCGCCATGGTGCAGGCCGGAATGGGGCTGGCGCTGCTGCCGGAGCCCATCTGCGACAAGCTCGGCGAGCAAACACTCAGTTATCGACCTATGGCGAGTGAAATCACCTGGCAGCTGGGGCTGATTTGGCGCAACAACCTACCCTTGACCCCGGCCGCCGAGGCCTTGGTTGCCCTCAGTAAAAAGGGGTTGTGAGCAAGCAGGCTGTTAGCTTGCCTGTTCCTCATCGGTTGGGATAACCAGCACATTGCTGCGTACGCGCCGCAAGATCTGCTCGGCGGTATTGCCTATCACCCGCCCCATCAACCCCTGGCGCTGACGGGCACCAATCACCAAATAGTCGCTCTTGAGCCTGCAGGACAACTGATACAGACAGAGGTCCGGATCGCCGGCAATGATATGGATCTGCTCTTTGGGAAGCCCCGTCAGCTCCAACAGGGTTTGATGTCTGCGCCAGGCCGACTTGACCATTTCATGCAGGTTGAGCACTTCGAGATCGCGGATCACTTTAGGTACCCGAATAATATGTGCCAGATGTAACTTGGCACCACTGGCCTCGGCCAATTGGCGACCATGTTGCAACACCAATTGATTGAGGCGCTGTTTTTGCTGACTCTTGGCATCGAGATCCACAGCCATCAAAATACTGGATGCCTTCTTGATCGGGTTATCGCTGAGCAGCATCAAAGGCACCTTGGTACTGCGAATAAGATGCCAGTCGGTCGGCAGAAAATGCTCGCTCCGGTGCACTGTTTTAACCACCATATCAAAGCCATAGCGACCGGCATGGCTGCTGACATGTTCGTAGAGATATTTACTCCAGATGATATGCAGCGGCACATCCTCTGCATCCAACGTTTTAAGATGGGCCGACACCTCAGCTTGCTTCTCCTTCATCAGCCGCTGTTGGGCGGCCCCGGCAAGCCGTGGGCTGTAATACTCGTCACCAGAGAAATATTCGTAGCAATAAGCAAATACTTGAGGTTGCATCCCCAGTAATTCCGCTACTTCCAGTCCCTTGGCAATCGCATCAGTGTTAGCCTCTTCATGTTGTTCAATGATAAAAAGCTTACCCATTTGTTTTCTCCAAACTTTCTGGCAATTGTCTACTTTTTAGACTCCAATCTGGTGCAGAATAAACCATACTGATCCCGATCAACAATTGCACCTATGGGGGATACTCTATGTCGATGGATAGTCTGTTGATCGCCTTGTTCCTGATCTTGCTGTTCTCCCGGGTGCTGGGAGAGTGCTGCAACCGTATCGGCTGGCCTGCGGTAGTGGGGGAAATAGGGGCAGGCTTGTTGCTTGGTCCTTCAGTGCTCGGCTGGCTGGAACCAACCCAAGTACTGGCCAATATCGCCGAGCTCGGGGTGATACTGCTGCTATTTTCCATCGGCGCCGAAACCTCGATACAGCGACTCTACAGCGCCGGACGTCAGGTGGCGGCGGTAGCCATTATCGGCATAATCGCTCCACTGCTGCTCACCGGCCTGGCTGCCTTCTATTGGTTGGAGCTATCGCTGTTTGCCGCCCTCTTCTACGGCTGTACCCTGACGGCCACCAGCATAGGCATCTCTCTCAGGGTACTAAGCGACAGTGGCCAGCAACAATCCAGTGCCGGTCATCTGATCCTGGGAGCGGCGGTATTTGACGATATTGCCGGGGTGATACTGCTCAGTTTGCTATTCAACTTTGCCAGCGAAGGCCAACTGGCACCGCTGCAATCATTAAACTCTGCGGCTTACTGCTGCTGTTTCTGCTGCTGGCGCCCCCCCTTGGCAGGATGTTAATTTACCCGTTACGAGTGCTCAGCTATCAATCCCAAACCCCAGGCTACGAGGCCGTGGTCATGCTGACACTGATCTGCCTGTTTGCCTGGCTGGCACACCTTTTTGGCGCCCCGGCGCTGCTCGGCGGTTTTGTCGCCGGTTTGGCGCTATCAAGGCAGTTTATCTGGCCCTGGCAGAAGTATCTGCAAAACCCCTTTCCCTTTACCCACAAGCTGGAAAAATCGATGCAGCCACTGACCGATGTATTCGCGCCTGTGTTCTTTGTCTATGTGGGGATCAGCCTCGACTTAAGCCAGTTGAACCTCAGCCCCTACAGCCTGTTACTCTTGCTGGCGATGATACTGCTGGCATTTATCGGCAAGCTGGCCGCCGGTTTAGTGGTCAACGGCACTTGGCGGCAAAAGCTGATAGTCGGCAGTGCCATGGTGCCCAGAGGTGAAGTCGGTTTGGTCTTTGCAGAAGTGGGGCGACAGTTGGATATCATTCCGGCCAAGGTATTTACCGAATTGGTGTTGGTAATAGCCATCACCACCCTGCTCGGCCCCTTGCTGCTCAGACGCCTGTTGCCCAAGGAGGGCGAAGCATAAAAAGCCGCGCCATATGAGGCGCGGCATTTTCAGCTACCAGATAACTTCAGCTTACCGGCTCAGTTACCTTTCAACTCTGTCTCGAGGAAGTCGGTCAGCGAGCGGTACAAATGGGTGCGCACCTTATCGCCCCGCATCGAGTGCTTGGAGCCGGGGTAATCTATCATGCGGAACAACTTGCCTTCATCCTGCAGCGCCTTGTAAACCCGGGTGCTATTCTCAAACAATACATTGTCATCGGCCATGCCGTGATACATCAGCAAGCCTGAACCATACTCGCTCACATAGGGGAAGACACTGCTGGCCTCGTAGCCCCGGGCGTTGTCGTCAGGATGGCCGAGGTAGCGTTCGGTGTAGTGGGTGTCGTACAGGGCCCAGTCGGTTACAGGGGCGCCACTGATGGCCGCCTTGAAGTAGTCAGGCGCCTTGAACAGGCTCATCAGCGCCATATAGCCGCCATAGCTGTGACCATAGATGGCGATGCTGTCGGCCTTGACCCAGGGCAGAGTCCGCAGGAAATCGACACCTGTCTTCTGATCTTCCACTTCGGCCTCACCAAGATGGCGGTAGATCACCTGCTCGAAAGCCGTGCCTCTATGCGCCGAGCCCCGGTTATCCAGCTGGAACACGGCAAAGCCCTGCTGCAACAGATATTGGGTGTAGTAATCCTGCTCACTCCAGCTATTGACCACCAACTGGGCATGAGGCCCACCGTAAACCCGCACCACCACGGGGTATTTGGCCTTGCTGTCAAAATTCACCGGCTTGAACAGGCGGTATTGCAGCGCCTTGCCATCTTTGGCCTTGAGGGTGCCAAACTCGGGCAACTGCCACAGCCCGGCATAGTCATACAGAGGGTGTCCGGCCTTGACGGCGTTCTCTTCCACCCAAGCCAGATGCTCACCGCTTTGGTTGTGCAGACTCACCTGGGGAGGCTGCGACAGACTGTTGAAGTAGTCGAGGTAAACAGATTCCTTGTCGGCAAACACGGCGTTATGCATGCCGCCACGCCGGCTGATGCGCTCTATCTCACCGCCATTGAGGCTGACCCGATACAAATGGCGCTCGACCACACTGTCTTTACGACCACTGAAATAAACCCAGCCCTGCTTTTCATCTAGGTGTTCTATCTCGTCGACCACCCATTTCCCCTGAGTCAGTTGCCGCTTGACCTTGCCCTTGTCATCAAACAGATAGATATGGTTGAAACCATCACGCTCGGATGCCCAGATAAAGCCGGGCTGCTGCTTGAGAAAATAGAGGTCGTGGTTGAGGTTAACCCAGGCATCGCTGCGCTCGGAAACCAGAGTCACGGCGCCTTTGCCCTCGCGGCTGTCTACCTGGCGCAGATCCAACTGCTGCTGACTGCGATTCTGCCACTGGAACGACAAGTGCTTGCTGTCCGGCAGCCATTTCACCCGCGGCAGATAGATATCTTTCTCACTGCCGAGATCCATCCATTGGGTCTTCCCGGACGCTAGTGACACCACCCCCAGGGCAATCTCAACATTGGGCTTACCGGCATAGGGATAACGTTGCTCGGTCAGCTTAATGCCATCGGCATAGATCTCATTGCGGGTCACCAGCTCCACACCCGACTCATCGATGCGGGTATAGGCGATAGCCGATTCATCCGGCGCCCACCAGTAACCTGTCATACGGTCCATCTCTTCCTGAGCCACAAACTCGGCCATGGCGTTCTTGATGGCCCCGCCGCCATCCTGGGTCAGCGCCGTGAGCTTATGGTCTTTCAGCTGGAGTACATAGAGGTTTTGTTCGGCCACAAAGGAGACAAAATTGCCCTTGGGCGACAGCTTGGCATCTGTGGCAAAGGCGTCCCCAGTGGGCAGCAGAGTCACCTTGGCATCGGCCAGGCTGAAGTAGTAGAGCTTGCCGGCCGCCGGGATCAGCAGTGCCTGGCTGTCGTCGGCCCAGAAGTATTCCATGATCCCCTGGCCATACACTCGCTGCCGCTCGCGGCGGGCCTTCTCTTCATCGGAAAGTTCACCGGCTTCAAGCCTGGAGGCATCCAGCAGCAGACTGACCTGGCCGGTGGCGACATCCATTTGCCAAAGATCGTAGAAATATTGATTGTCTTTACGGCCGGCAAGATAAGTGACCCGCTTGCCGTCGGGAGAGAGTTTCAGCCCTCGGGGGCTGGCACCGGCCAGTGCCGGTGAAGAATAGAGGCGCTCAACCGTTAAAGGGGTTTTGCCACCTTCCAGAGCGAAGGAGTGGCCGCTGGCCAGTGTCAGAGGTATCGCCATAAGCGCCGAAGCCATCCAAGTTTTTTTCATTATTATTTCCGGAATTATAAGAGACAAGAGCCACGGCATCCGGCCACAGCCCAAAAAACAGCCCTCATTCTGCCCCAATTGACAAGGGATCGGCAAACCCGTGCAATTGGCCGCTGAAATATCGCCGGTTCTCGGTTATGATCCTGTCCCAGAAAAAGCTCAGACCTCTTTTAAGGAAACAAGATGCAGACTCTGGCCCAAACCCTCAAACAACAGGCTGTCAACCCAGCCCTATCCCAATTACTTCTCACTCTGGCCCAAAGCTCAGTCGCCATCAGCCAAGCGGTAAGACACGGCGCACTGGCCGGTGTGCTGGGCGCCACCACCCAGGAAAACGTTCAGGGTGAAACCCAAAAGAAACTGGATGTGATCACCAACGAGATGCTCAAAGATGCCCTCAAGGCCGAAAACACAGTGCGCGCCCTGGCATCGGAAGAGGAAGATCATATTGTTGAAGTCGGTGACAGCGGTGAGTTTCTGGTATGTTTCGACCCACTGGACGGCTCTTCCAACATAGACATCAACTCACTGGTGGGCACCATTTTTTCTGTACTGCCGGCACCCGAAGGGGAGATCAGCGAGCAGAGTTTCCTGCAAAAAGGCAGCGAGCAACTGGCGGCGGCCTATGTGCTCTATGGCCCATCGACCATGTTGGCCCTGACCACAGGCCAAGGGGTACAACTCTTTACCCTGAATCCGGAAACCGGCGAGTATCTGTTGACCAATGAAGCGGTGAGTATTCCCAAAGACACCGCCGAATTTGCCATCAATATGTCCAACCAGAGATTCTGGGAAGCGCCGATGCAGACCTATATTGCCGATCTGCTGCTCGGCAAAATAGGCCCGAGAGAGAAGTCGTTCAACATGCGCTGGATTGCCGCCATGGTGGGCGATGTGCACAGAGTATTGAGCCGCGGCGGCATCTTTACCTACCCAACTGACAACAAGAACCCGGATAAGCCCTACAAGCTGAGACTGATGTACGAAGCCAACCCTATGGCATTGCTGGTTGAACAGGCCGGCGGCAAGGCCAGCACAGGTTATCAGCGCATTCTCGACATTCAGCCAGAGCAAATTCACCAGCGGGTAGCTGTCATTCTGGGCTCGGCCAATGAAGTCGATGCCTGCCTCGAGTACCATCAGCAGGATTACAGCGGCGAGCCTGAACTCTAAACGCTGCTTGGGGCTGCCGTGGTCGGCAGCCTTGAATTGACGGTACAATCCAAGGCCTGAGACAGATAGCCTTAGATGAACTGTTGGCAATTAGTCTTAAGACCGCGGCCTTTCATTGGCAAGCCGTCAAATCGCGCTATAATACGCGCCACACTGAACTTCAGGCTGGACCTGAAATAGATTTATACACAGTCTAAGGATACTTCCATGAGCTTAAATGCAGTGCCTGCGGGCAAATCCCTGCCAGATGACATCTACGTGATCATCGAAATCCCACAAAACCACGACCCTATCAAGTATGAAGTGGACAAGGACACAGGTGCCTTGTTTGTGGATCGCATGATGACTGCGCCTATGTTCTATCCTTGCAACTACGGCTATGTGAACCAAACTCTGAGCTTGGATGGTGATCCGGTAGACGTGCTGGTTCCTACCCAGTACCCACTGCAGCCAGGCAGCGTTATCCGTTGTCGTCCAGTTGGCGTACTGAAAATGACCGACGAGTCAGGTGAAGATGCCAAGATTGTTGCCGTACCACACGAGAAGATCTCCAAGGAATACGGTCATATCCAGGATGTGAACGATCTGCCTGAGCTGCTGAAAGCCCAGATCAAACAGTTCTTCGAACACTACAAGGATCTGGAATCCGGCAAGTGGGTTAAAGTTGATGGCTGGGAAGATGCCGAAGCCGCCCGCGCCGAAATCCTGTCAAGCGCCGAGCGTTACAAAGGCTAAGTTGCCCTGTAACCCGAGGATAAGCATAAAAGCCAGCCAACCGCTGGCTTTTTTATTGGCATTTCACAACTTCAAGTGCATGAGTTTAAGTGCATAGGTTTAAGTTGGTTACCAGGAAGAGTCCCCCGCATATCAAGGCTCGCAGCTCCCTAGTCTTCACCCCTATTCCAATCCAGCTTTGGCCCACTTTATGACCCTCACTGGAAACTGTTTCTCAAAACCAAACTTCCAGACTTCAGACAATGGGTTTCAAACAGGGTAAAGGGGCAAATACCACATATGGTAAAGCATGCAAACCTAAAGTCACGCAAATGAGAAGTCACAGGCAAAAAAACAATCATAATTACCCAAAAAACAACCTCTGCCATAAAATCGCCAAGCTTTTGACAAAGTTAGTTAATTTGACGCTGTTAGTTAACCTTTCCAGGAGACACTATGAATAAGTTACTGCCGTCTGTACCTCTGCTAAGCGCGTTGGCTTTGATGGCATTTCATTGTTTGGGGAATGAAAAACATTTCCACGAGATATCCTTCCACCAAGATGCAACTCAACTGCAAGTACAGTGTTCGGTGCAGCAACCACAACCTAGATTGATAGTGAAGGTGCCTCAACCTTTTGCCTACAGCCAAGATCCCAGTGTGCTGGTGTTAAGAACCGCCGATGGCGAAACCCTGCAACTGGACAGCATGAGCTCATTAACGACACTCACCACCCAAGTCTGCCCAGATAAAGATCTCTGGGCCGAACTGACCTCTCTCCATAGTGATCCTGTATCACTTGAGGTGATCTCGTTTCGCTCAGGAGGCTCTTTCTCATCGGTTATCCAGATGAGTGATTTTCAAACCCGACTGGCACAGCTCAAATCCTGCTGTCAGCCATATAAAAAGTCCGGCAACTAGCCGCCCCGATTAATTAGCCACTTTTTCAAATAATCAGCCGTATTTTATTCAAGATTTCCCTAAAAAAACAAAATTACGGTTTATCCCGCAAACTATAGTTACAACGAGGGCTTCTGGAGGATTTCTTAAAAATCTCTCTGAAGCCCTTAATTCCATTGTTGTTCGCTTAACTGACCGACATTAGATAAATAGCCGGATTTTCTATAAGGCGTTAACCGCCTCTGTCTGATGTCCTTTCTCAGTTTGATCCACTATGGTCAGTACTGCAGCATCGCCCACCACATTGCAGGAGGTCAGCACCATATCTATGATTCTGTCCAGCGCCGCCACTATAGCAAAAGCTTCCACGGGTAAGCCCAGTTGATGGATTAGCACACCTATCATCACCATACCGCCGCCGGGAACACCGCCGGCGCCCACCGACAGCAAAAAGATACTGAATATCAGAGTTGGCAGCTGTTCGCTGGAGATTGGCTGACCAAAGGCGTTGGCAACAAAGAAGATGGCGATAGTGATATAAATCGACACGCCGCCCATATTCATAGTGGCCCCCAGAGGCACACCGAACCCGGCTACCGCCTTATTGACCCCGAGCTTTTCGGTCAAGGTTCGCATAGTCACCGGGATAGTCGCATTGGAGCTGGCAGTCGACAGAGAAAACAGGATCTGCTCTTGGGTCTTGGCACGAAAACTCTTGGCGCTGACCGGGGTAAACACAGCCACAGCCAGAGGATAAACAATGAAAATCCACAGCAGCAACATAGTCAAAATGATAGCCATATAACCCAGCACACTGAGAAAGACTTTGGCTTCCAGAGTGGCCCCCAGTTTGAACATCAGCGCAAACACCCCAAATGGCGCCAGCTGCATCACAGTCATGATGAGCTTCATCATGATCCCATTGGCGACTTGAAAGCCTCTAACCGCTGCGCTGCCGGCTTCATCCAGCGACTTGATAACTCCGCCAAGCAGCAGCGCCATAAAGATCACCTGCAACATGTTGCCCGACATAAAGGCATCGACAGGGTTACTGGGCACTATGCCGACAATCAGGCTGATCAAATTGGGCAATTCGGTCGCGGTAATGGCCACATCCTGGCCACCACTCATATCCACTCCGACACCGGGCTGCAGCAATAACGACACACATACCGCCCCCAGGATGGCGACCAGAGTATTGATGATATAGAAGCTGAAGGTCTTGCCGCCCAAGCGGCCAAAGCTCTTGAGGTCCTGCAATTCGCAGACACCGCAGACTATGCTGACAAACACCAGCGGCATCACCAGCATCATGATCATATTAACAAACATGGTGCCTGCCGCAGTGGCTACCTCGACCAGAGTGCCGGAAAAGAAGCCGATATGTCCCAGCCCATATTGCACCAAAGAGCCCAACAACAGGCCGCTGAACAGACCCATAAAGATCCGTCCGGAAAGAGATTTGAGTATCGCCATTGTACGTTCCAATTTGGCATCGTTCCTGATGCACAACTATCTTCCCTGTTCGCTCTTGGAAGGGATAGTGAAACATGCTACTCAAAAATTCAATGGAAAAATGCTTAAAAAGTGCCTTTGCAACATGCTTTAAAATTCACAAACTCAACCCAACACAATGTTTTATAAGGATTTTAATTTTTACCAAAAAAATTCACCATGGAATACCGAGTTTACAATCGCACAATGCATCAACAAGTTGGCAGCATATACAAAATACTTTGCAGTGAATAAACCTGAAAACAATGAAATATCAGAATTAATCACCAGAAACTACAACCAAGGCAGTGAGCTTATTAGATGACTAGCCCTTTTACTGCAGATCCTGCTTGTTAATTTCGTCATCAAAGTGACTTTTCCGGCTTACTCAACCCCCAAGCGACAAAAGCCGCCACTGAAAAAATCATTGAAATAAACCATAGAGAAAGTGGTTACAGAAGCACCAAAGCAAGCAGGAGAAAACCCGCAGAGCGCGATTGGATAAGATAGTCTCACAGACAAAAAGGACAAAAAAAAGCCGGTGGGGCGCACCGGCAAATCAAGCAACATATTACCTGAGAGGCTCAGGAAAAACGCCTGACGATGCAGGCGGTCACCACAAGAAAAGGCCATCGGGTGATGGATAGACTCAAAAACGGCAGTAACCCTTGTGGTCAGGTCATCTACTTGAATCCAAATCGGTTAAATTAAACAAAAATCAACGCAAACAAAGGCGCGCCAAGCACCATGGCGATACCGGTAAAGATCATCGTCAGGCTGGCAATCACGCCTTCCTGCTGGCCAAACTCGCTGGCTTTGGCGGCGCCGGCACCATGGGCAGAAGCGCCGAGAGCCACTCCTTTCCCAAGAGAGGTCTTGATCCGCGCCAATTTAAACAGCGGCTCACACACCAACATACCTATCACGCCGGTGAGCAACACCAGCATGGCGGTCAATTCCGGCACGCCACCGAAGGCACCAGTGGCCTCCATGGCAAAGGGCGTCGACACTGAGCGCACCAGTACGCTGTGGCTCAGCTCGCTCGGCAAAGGCACCAATTTGACCAACAACCAGGATGACACCAAGCCCAACATGAGTCCGGCCATAACCCCAAGGCTAATGGTGATCGGATAACGGCGGATCAACTTGCGCTCGCGGTAAATAGGTACTGCGAAAGCTATTGTCGCCGGGGCCAGCAATGCCATCAGCCAATGGGTGTACTCAAAATAGGTCGGCAGCGGAATAGCCAACAGCAGCACCACGGCCAGCACGGCCAAAGGCGCCAAAAATATCGGTGCCAACCACCAGCTACGATGCCTGCGATATAAAGCCTTGGCGCCGTAATAACAGATAAGAGTGATCAGCAGACTCAAAAGAGCAAGCAAGGTATGAGACATAGGGTTACCCTTGCACTCCATGCTTGGCCAGTTGGCGTTTCAAATTGAGGCGCCGCTCAAAGCGAAACACCCTATCCACCACAAAACCGGTTCCAAGCAATACCGAAGCGCTGCCGAGCACCAGGGTCAACATAATATTGAAACCATACTCCTCCAGCAGGGTTTCATACTTGAGTACTGAAATCACCGGTGGAATAAAAAACAGCAAGAGATCGCCAATCAACCAGGCAGCTCCCAGTTGCAACGCCTTTTCCGGTATAAGCTTGAGCCCGAGCGCCAACAACACTACCAGCATCCCAAGCACACTGCCGGGAATGGGAGAATGCAAAGCGGCGGCCAAGGCATGAGTGGCCCATGCCAGCAAACAGATAGCCGCAATTTGCAGCAAGGTCACGCTTATGTGTTTGCCTTGGAGCCAAATGACTTTCGCCACTCTGTGAGGAGAAGCCGGGCGTTTGCTGAAAGAGTGCATATCTTTACCGAATAACTTAACTGGAGTTTATTCTAGTCTTGCAATATAAATAAAAAAAATGAATATTAAGCATAGTTTGCATTCCATAAGGTTATTCAATTGGATCTGAAAGTTGTTCGCTACTTTATTGAGATAGTGGATGCCGGCGGATTTGCCAAAGCGGCAGAAAAGATCCACCTGACCCAACCCGCGCTGTCCAAGTCTATTCGCCAGTTGGAACAGGATCTGGATCTTGTGCTCTTGGAAAGGGGCAAACGCGGCAGCCAGTTACGTCCCACTGCAGCCGGAGAGGTCGTCTACCGTCACGGCCAGGAACTATTGAATGTACGTCGCAACATGCTCAGAGAGCTGGCGGCACAGCGCAGTCTCAACTCGGGTGAACTGCATCTGGGACTGGCCCCCCTCGGCAGTGCCGAACTCTTTGCTCCTGTCATCGCCCGCTTTCGCAGCCGCTATCCCAAGGTGCAGATGCATCTCTTGGTTCGCGGCGGCGTCGAGCAAACCGCTGCCCTCAAGAAGGGGGAAATCGAACTGGCGACCGGGATCATCTCCTTTGAGGATGAGTTTGATGGCATCAGGATCCGCCGCGATCCCATGGTGGTAGTATTGCCAAGACAACATTCTTTGGCCAATAGCCAAGAGCTGACCCTCAAGGCATTGGCAGATATTCCACAGATACTGTTCGAACCCGAATATGCCCTGCATGAACTAGTGATAGATGCCTGCCAGAGAGCGGGCTTCAGTCCCAAAGATGTGACTCGGGTCAGTCATCCCGACTTTGGTATCGCCCTGGTGGCAGCAGGCACAGGTGCCATGATACTACCCAGCTTTATTGCCGAGCGCCACGCGGTGGCCGGGGTGATAAGTATTCCTCTGGCCGCCTCCGATCTGATCTGGGAGCTGTCACTGTTCTGGCGCCGGGGGCAACCACTCTCTTTTGCCGCCCAGGCCATGGTCGAGCTGGTCAGACAACAGCTGGCGCTGAACTGAGATCCCCACGCTTCAAGTGCTGCAGCCGAATTAATTTTCGCCAACCGAGTCACAGCGTACCGTTACAGCAGTACAAACTCATTGACACCCTCTTTTCACGCCGCTAAGGTGAATCACACTTTTCCGGGCCCGCTTGGCCTGGGTTCATTGACACAACCCGAGATTCGCAATGCGGCCAATACACAAGCTTTATCTCTATCCCAAGCCACAGTGGCTTGGGCGGGGATAATGACCTGAACTTCCCTCTCCTGTGAGCCATTGTGGCTTTGTTGTCAGGTTTCGTTACCGGTTATCCGGCTCTCTTGGGGCCCCCTCAAACCAAAACCCTGGGGACCCAGTACGAAAATGCTTGTTGAGAATGTAATAAAATGAAGAATAACAAAACCTTCGGTAGCATGCTGATCATTGCAGGCACCACGATAGGCGCCGGGATGCTGGCGCTACCGCTGGCTTCTGCCGGTCTGGGTTTCGGGGTCGCCTCGATACTGATGCTACTGCTCTGGGGATTGATGAGTTACACGGCGCTGTTAATGCTGGAAGTGCATCAACATGCCCCGGCTCATGCCACTCTGCACACCTTGGCACACAAACTGCTCGGCCGTAAAGGGCAGTTACTGGCCAGCCTGGCAATGATGTTTCTACTATATGCCCTGTGCGCCGCCTATATTGCCGGTGGTGGTGCCCAGCTCCACGATAAATTGGTTCGCTATGCCGATCTGGCGCTGCCGCCACAGGTCGGCGCCATTGGTTTTGCACTACTTATCGCCCTGGTGGTCGCCATAGGCACCCACTCGGTCGATATGATTAACAGGGTGTTATTTGCCTTGAAGATTATTGCCCTGGTCATCATGCTGACACTGCTGTTACCTCATGCCCAAGGAGGATACCTGTTGGAGCTGCCGTTGCAGCAAGGTTTGGTCATCTCGGCGCTGCCGGTAATCTTTACCTCTTTTGGTTTTCACGGCTCTATCCCCTCTGTAGTGCGCTATGTGGGACTGGATCTCAAGGCGCTGAAGAAGATCATGCTAGTCGGCTCGGCTATGCCCTTGTTGGTCTACCTGCTTTGGCAACTGGCCAGTCAGGGAGCCTTGAGCCAGAGTGAATTGATGGCTTCCAAAGAACTGCCCAAATTCATCAACAGCCTGGGACAACTGCTGCATAACCCCATGATAGGCCAGACAGTATCCATATTTGCCGACTTGGCACTGGCCACCTCCTTTTTAGGAGTCAGCCTGGGACTATTTGATTTTATGGGTGATATTCTGCGCCGCAACGACAGTACCCGTCACAGACTACAAACCGCGGCCATCACCTTTTTGCCACCATTGGGATTTGCCCTCTTCTACCCTCAGGGCTTTATGGCCGCCCTGGGGTATGCGGCAATAGCCTTGGTGATACTGGCGGTATTCCTGCCTGTTGCCATGGTCTGGAAACAACGATGCCAACCTATGCCGGCGGGCAGCTACCGGGTCGCAGGGGGAAAACCCGCTCTGGTATTGGCGGCGCTGTGCGGGGTGGTGATCATCCTCAGCCAACTGCTGCAGATGGCCGGAATTCTAACCAAGGTCGGCTAACCAAGGGATTGTACGGAGTAGGCAAACTGGCCGCCGTCCATTCTTAAAGTAAAACGCAGCGCTCAGTCTGCGTTTTTTCTTGGTTCAACATTCAGTTGATTGGTTCCAGCGACACCCTAAAGCGACTGGCTGACAGCTGGGAAAAAACCAGGTCAAACCCTTCGGGGATCTCTTGCTCACTGATAACGACACGCTGATCCAGCTGCTGCTCCAGGGCCTGTTGACGCCGTTGCTGTCTTAGCTGCATTGCGCTCCTGCCACTGATAAAACTGGCACCACCCAGCAAGACTCCAACCAGCACCAATATGTTGAGCACCATGGGATTGCCTATTTGCAGCGCACTGGCGTCATCCAGCAGCCACCAGAGAATGGAGGCACTCAGCAGTAATACCCCCAAGGCCAACTTGGCTATTGCGCTCAACGCATTATCTGTCGGCAATCTCAATTGAATATCGGCGGGTAAGTCAGCAAGGGTCACAGTCAGGAACGACGGCTCATCCTGTGCTGAGGCACTCTGGGTATCGGGCATAAATCATCCTTAATTTGAATGGAATAGGCTAAGCATGCGGGTCGGTATAGAACCAATTTAATGACATCCTGTCCTTATGTCAGTGAGCACTGAGGTTACAATGCGTCAATTCATTATACGTAAGCATAAATAAGCGCTGCAAACTCAATATATTATTAACTCAAACTCTGCTGAAGTTCTGTGCATTTTGTGACCCTCATAGTGCCAGCTGTACTCTTGACCCTGTCAGGGACCGCAGACACAATAGCGCCGGAGATCCATTTGACGGAGCCCGTGGTGAGCGGTCAGCAACAGATACCAGAGCTGAAATTGGGACTGGCCATGTGGTCCCATAACCAGTGGCAGCAAAGCCTTTATGGAAAGGGGACGCCTCAAGCAGAGCGTCTGGCGCGCTACGCTGAGGTTTTCAATACGGTAGAGGGCAACACCAGCTTTTATGCCACCCCATCGGCAAACAGCGTCAGTAACTGGCGCGATGCCGTGGGTGAGGACTTTCGCTTTACCTTTAAACTGCCACAGGAGATCACTCACAAGTTGCAACTGAGGCACTGTGACGATGAACTCAAGCAGTTTCTGCAGGTGATGTCGCCACTATTTGCCAAGACAGGCCTGTGGAAGATTCAGTTGCCTGGCTATTTTGGCCCTGAAGCCCTTGGGTCACTGGATGCCTTTCTTGGCAAGCTGCCAACTGAGTTGCCTCTCGGGGTCGAGGTGCGCCACCCGGCCTTCTTTGCCAAAGGGGAAGCCGAGCGTCGGCTCAACCGCTTGCTGCTGCAGCGCTCCGCCAACCGCATCATAATGGACACCCGACCGGTATTTGCCGCGCTGCCAAACAGTGCCGCCGTCATCGACGCCCATGAAAAGAAACCCAAAGTACCTGTGCATGCCATAGCCACCGGCCGCTATCCCACAGTGCGCTTTATCGGTCACCCGGAACTTGAAGCCAATCAGGACTTCTTCAAGCCTTGGCTGGACAAACTATGCCAATGGCTGGAAGAGGAGCGCCAACCCTGTCTGTTTGTACACACCCCGGACAATGCCCAGGCACCTGAGCTGGCCATATGCTTATATCGTCTGCTCAGTGCCCGCTGGCAAGCCAAACACGGCCAACCTCTGCCGGTGTTACAGCTGCCTCAAGATGCAAGGAATCACAACAAGCAACTGGGCCTGGAACTCTGAAAAGCAAATTTGTTATCCCATAAACATAAAAATGCCGTTCAATCAAAATGAACGGCATTCAACACCATAGGCATCATTTTCTGGCGCCGATCGGGATCATTATGTGGGCATAGGGTGTGCCCTTCCACATCACATAGGGACCACCTTGAGCCGGGTCGGTCGGCAAACTGTCGAGCATGGCGGGATCAGGCACCAGAATCATTAGGTGCGGGCCTTCGACTATCCATTGATTATCCGCGGTTTCCATTTCGGCGTAGGGGTCGATATTACTGGCCCCACCATCACCGGCCAACATGTAGGAAATACCGATCTCTTTTGCCTGAAAAGGTTTTTTCTCCATCCATGCATTAGCCCATTCCATCCAGGGACCGTCCATACACATGGGAGCCGTTCCCTTAAGCTGCGGTGGCGTAGGAAAGCAAGTGTAATTGCCATCCCCTTGTTGCAGCACGTTTTTATCCCAGTCGACAACGGTAACATTGGCGCGTATGGTGGGCGGCGCAGCACTCAGGGCGTCATCCAACATCACCTGCTGTGCTTCAGTGAGTGCGGCATGGGTGACGCTGGCGAAGGAAGATAGAGTCAAAGTTAACATTAGAGCTGAAGTTTTCATCAAACCAGCCTCCAGGTTGAACTCGGATACAACAACACCGAGATCTCCAGTATAGTTTCTGCAGAAAAAATCGATTTTGCCCCGTAAATTCAATATATTGGACTAAGATAAAATCAAAATCCCAGGAGGAGACAAGATGTTTTCTCTGTCCCAAACCTTATCTATCTTCGCCGCTTTACCGGATCCGGTATTTATTCTGACCCGCAGTGGCCGTTATGCCGCGGTACTGGGAGGTGCCGACAGTCGCTACTATCACGACGGCACAGCCTTGATAGGACAATACATCTCCCAAGTCATCCAACACCCCAAGTGCGAGTGGTTTCTGGGCCAAATAGCACAAGCCTTGTTGAGCCGCCGTCTCTGTGTTGTGGAATACAGCCTTGGCAGCAACGACGTCAAGGGACTCACAGATCATGGCCCCGCCGAGCCCATCTGGTTTGAAGGCCGGATCCAAGCATTGGATTTCCAAGTCGATGGTGAAGATGCCGTGGTATGGGTCGCCAGCAATATTACCCGCCGCCATCATTTGGAGCTGGAACTCAGGGAAAGATGCGAGCGCGATCCGCTTACCCGACTTTACAACCGCCGTAAATTACTCCAATTACTGACAGAAAATTTGGCCCGATTTCAACGTTACCGAACCCCGACCAGCATATTGATCTTCGATCTCGATAACCTCAAGAAACTCAACGACAGCTCGGGTCACCTAATGGGCGACAAGGCGATAGTTACTTTGGGAGAGGTCTGCCTGGCCGGTCTCAGAGCCCAAGATAGCGCCTCCCGTTACGGCGGCGATGAATTTGTCATTCTTATGCCCCACACTGCTGCCGAGCAGGCACAACCGATTGCTGAACGTTTGCGAAACGAATGTGCCCGGCGCCTCAGAGCCTTGGGAATTGCCGCTGAATGCGCCAGTATCAGCGGCGGCCTGAGCGAATTTCAGTGCAGTGATACCGATATAGATGCCGTGGTTTCCAGGGCCGATGGCGCCCTTTACCAAGCCAAAGCACAGGGCCGCAATCGGATTGTGTTGGCCAAGGGGCCAGAGTGCACTGAATCCCCCTAAAAAACACGGGCAAACAAAAAGCCGGCACTTGGCCGGCTTCTTCATTGCATAGACTCGTCTAATTCGAGCGACTGAACTTAAGCCTGTGGGCGCATGGCCGGGAACAGGATCACGTCACGAATGGTGTGAGTGTTGGTAAACAACATCACCAGACGGTCGATACCTATGCCCTGACCAGCTGTCGGTGGCAGGCCGTGCTCCAGCGCCGTGATATAGTCTGCGTCATAGAACATGGCTTCATCGTCACCGGCATCTTTGGCTTCAACCTGAGCCTTGAAGCGGTTGTCCTGATCTTCGGCGTCGTTAAGCTCGCTGAAGCCGTTAGCCACTTCACGACCACCGATGAAGAACTCGAAGCGGTCGGTGATGAAGTCGTTGTCATCGTTGCGACGAGCCAGTGGCGAGATGTCCGCTGGGTAGCCGGTGATGAAGGTAGGCTGCATCAGTTTAGGCTCGGCAGTTTCACCAAAGATCTCTTCCAGCAGTTGACCACAGGTCCAGAAAGATTCGATTTCCAGCCCTACGTCTTTGGCCAGCTTACGCATAAACTCAAGATCCTTGACCTCTTCATAGGTCATGGCCTGAATCGTGGCGTTGTCTGGGTTGTAGTGCTGAATCGCTTCCAGCATGCTCATGCGGGCGTAAGGGCCGCCAAAGTCTATGCTGTGCTCGCCGTAAGGCAGCTTGGTGTCACCCAGCAGATCCTGAGCGATGGAAGACAGCATCTCTTCGGTGAGATCCATCAGATCGCGGTAATCTGCGTAGGCCATATAGAATTCCATCATGGTGAATTCTGGGTTATGGCGTGGCGACAGACCTTCGTTACGGAAGTTACGGTTGATTTCGAACACTCGTTCAAAACCACCGACAACCAGACGCTTGAGGTACAGCTCAGGCGCAATACGCAGATACATGTCGATATCCAGCGCATTGTGGTGAGTGATAAATGGACGCGCGGATGCACCACCTGGGATGACATGCATCATAGGGGTTTCCACTTCCATAAACTCTTTTTTCACCATAAAGTTACGTATGGCTGAAACCACTTTGGAGCGCATGACGAAGGCGTCACGGGAATCCTGGTTGACGATCAGGTCAACATAACGCTGACGGTAACGGGTTTCCTGATCGGTCAGACCATGGAATTTCTCAGGCAGCGGGCGCAGCGCCTTGGTCAGCAGCTGATACTCCTCCATATTAACGTACAGGTCGCCCTTACCGGACAGGTGCAGAGTGCCTTTAACACCAACTATGTCGCCGATATCCAGGCCCTGATAGCGTTCTTTCAGATCAGCCTGTACTTCTTTGCCGGCATAGGCCTGAATGCGGCCGGATACGTCCTGCAGAACCAGGAAGGGGCCGCGCTTGGCCATGATCCGACCGGCAATGGCGGTCTTGAAGCCCAGAGACTCGAGTTCTTCTTTGCTCTTATCGGCGAACTGCGCCTGCAGCTCGGCAGCCTTGTGGCTACGACGGAAAGTGTTAGGGTGACCATTGGCCGGGCAGCCCTGGCGTACATGTTCCAGCTTGGCGCGACGTTCCGCGATCAGCTTGTTCTCATCCAATACTTGTTCAGTCATTTTCCGCTTCTTCTCTGTTACAGCCCGGACTTCAGGCTGGCTTCAATAAATCTGTCCAGATCACCGTCTAACACGGCCTGGGTATTACGGGTTTCCACCCCGGTGCGCAGATCCTTGATGCGGGAATCATCCAGCACGTAGGAGCGGATCTGACTGCCCCAGCCGATATCCGACTTGGCATCTTCCGCCGCCTGCTTCTCGGCGTTTTGCTTTTGCATCTCCAACTCAAACAGCTTGGCTTTTAGCTGTTTCATAGCCGTGTCTTTGTTCTTGTGCTGTGAACGGTCGTTCTGGCACTGCACCACGGTATTGGTCGGAAGGTGGGTAATACGCACCGCAGATTCGGTTCTGTTAACGTGCTGACCACCGGCACCCGAGGCGCGGTACACGTCAATACGCAGATCGGCCGGATTGATGTCGATATCGATGGAATCGTCAATCTCAGGGTAAACAAACACAGAACAGAATGAGGTATGGCGGCGACCACCCGAGTCGAAGGGCGATTTACGTACCAGACGATGCACGCCGGTTTCGGTTCTCAACCAACCATAGGCATATTCACCACTGAACTTGATGGTGGCACTCTTGATACCGGCCACATCGCCGTCTGAGACTTCGATAAGTTCAGGGTTGAAGTCATGCTCTTCACCCCAGCGCAGATACATGCGCAGCACCATATTGGCCCAGTCCTGTGCTTCAGTACCGCCGGAGCCGGACTGAATGTCCAGATAGCAGTCGGAAGCGTCTTGTGGGCCCGAGAACATACGGCGGAATTCCAGCTCTTCCAGACGCTTTTCCAGATCGCCCAGTTCACTGTTGGCATCATTGAAGGTTTCTTCATCTTCCTCTTCAATGGCCAGTTCCAGCAGCCCCTCGACATCTTCGAGGCCCGCATCCATATCGTCTATGGTCTTAACCACAACTTCCAGCGCCGAGCGCTCTTTACCCAAGGCCTGAGCACGCTCTGGCTCATTCCATACTTCGGAGCTTTCCAGCTCGCGGCTTACTTCTTCCAGACGCTCTTTCTTGGCGTCATAGTCAAAGATACCCCCTAAGGAGCATAGTGCGGTCGGCAAGCTCCTTGATTTTGTTTTTTACCGGATTGACTTCAAACATGCGATTTCAACTTTCTTTGGTGTTAAGGACGTAGCAAACGAGGGATTTTAACCCAAGCAGCCGCTGAAACCTATGCCACTGCGGACAGAAGCTTGATTTTTTTTCGCCGGCGCCGCATTCCGCGTCTGTTCCGGTAAAGCATCTGGCACACTCTAGCTAATTCCACGGTGAAAAAACTGTGACAAAAAATCAAATATGCCAACTCAATCAGCAAATAAACCAGTGGTAATACCGAGCAGCAGCCTTCAATGACAAACTATACCTGCAGCCATCTAGCTGAAAATACCGCTGTCAGGGAGTCAATGATTTTGCAGTAGAAACATAGCCTCGGAACCAATTTTACGTGTCCTTCTCAAGAGCAAATCATCTCGAATCTGCTGCCGATATTCTTCATATTTCAGGAAAATAGCGACTTACTCCAGCGTGCTTTCCCCGACTGCCCGCATTGAAACCCTCAGCGACAACTTCACCTCAGTTTAATGTGCAGATGTGTGTCAGAAAGATCTCCTTCCGAGCCAGATCACACTGAGCAAAATCCATTTTTCAGACAAGTGCACAGAGTCACCAAGCTTTGTGAATTCCCCGGCAAAAGCCTGTTCCAGCTCAATGAAGCAACACACTCGATCGATATACTGCATAGTTATCAGCTTAATTAGTCCCTACTTCACCGCCATCAAGGTGAGCAAATAACAAGGCTGCCCATGTTTGAGATCTATATCGACGGCCAGGCCGTCAGCGCCTTTGAGGGCGAGACCCTGTTGCAGGCGGCCCAGCGGGCCGGCATCGACATTCCTTGTCTGTGTCACCATACAGACGCCCACGCGGCTACCACAGAAGGCGCTGATGAACACCTGTGCCAACTGACCCGGCTCGACCAGATAATGGCCGACGGTGACAGACCGCTGCTGGCCTGCTCGACTCCGGCGATTGCCGGGATGCAGCTCAAGAATCATACCCAGGCAGTGCACAGCCATCGGCAGCAGACGCTGAAACGGATATTGAAAGATCACTTCGCCGATTGCGAAGCCCCCTGCCAGCAAGCCTGCCCGGCAGGCGTTGATGTGCAGTCTTACCTGTATCACATAGGTCAGGGCAACCATACAGAAGCGGTGCGGATCCTCAAGCAGACCCTGCCTTTGCCACTGTCTATCGGTCGGGTCTGCCCGGCATTTTGTGAAAGTGCCTGTCGCCGCGCCCTGATCGATGAGCCACTGGCGATACGTCAGCTAAAACGCCACGCCGCCGATCTGGACTTGGCCGATACCGAACCCTATCAGCCGCCCAAGGCCGCCCCCAGCGGTAAGAAGGTGGCCATAATCGGTGCAGGTCCCGCCGGGCTCAGTGCCGGTTTCTTCCTCGCCAATCAGGGCCATGAAGTGGACATCTTTGAGGCCGCTCCCAAGGCCGGTGGCTGGCTAAGATACGGCATTCCAGAATATCGCCTGCCCAAGGCGATACTCGATAAAGAGATAGCGCTGCTGGAGCGCAGCGGCATTCGCATTCACACCAACACAGCCATAGGCGAGCAGATACGGCTGCCGAAACTGGTCGAGGAGTATCATGCCCTCTGTCTGGCGATGGGCGCGCAAAAGGCTGTGCCACTCAACTATCCCGGCAGCGACCTTCCCGGCTGCTATCTCGGGGTCGACTACCTTAAAGATCTGGCAATGGATCACCAGTTGGTCACTGGTAAGAAGGTCGCCGTTGTCGGCGGCGGCAATACTGCTATCGATTGTGCCCGCAGCGCCAGACGCCTCGGCGCCGAGGTGACACTGATCTACCGGCGTACCAAAGAGGAGATGCCGGCCGAAGCCTTTGAAATTCATGAAGCTGAGCAGGAAGGTATCCACTTCCTGCTACTGACCAATCCTGTGGCCAACCATGCCGCCAGTGACGGCCGTCTTGCACGAGTCACGCTGGAAAAAATGTCTTTGGGTGAACCGGATGCCTCCGGCCGCCGCCGACCTCAGCCCAGCGGCGAAACCTTCGACTGCGAGTTTGATACCCTGATCGCCGCCGTGTCCCAATCACCGGATCTGGCCTTTCTGCAACAGGCCGAAAACCGTCTGCTGCAAGGTGCTCCGGCGCTCAGCCGCTGGAATACGATCAACGGCTGCGACATCAGCATGAGCACTGGGCTGGAAAAACTGTTTGTTATCGGTGATGTGCGCCGCGGCCCCGCCACTGCGGTGGAAGCGGTCGCTGATGGTCGCCGCGCCGCCGAGGCCATAGACGCCCTGTTCAATAAGGGGCTCAGTTGCCCACTGACGCCAGTGGCGTTCAATGCCAGCAAGGCGATAGGGCTCAAGTCCCAACAGGATTTACCCAAAGATCTTTTCCCCTCACAGGTGAAAAGTGCCAGAGTCAAGATGCCGGAGTTACCTGTAGCCGAGCGCCTGAGTAACTTTGCCGAAGTAGAGCTGGGACTGACGCCGCAAATGGCCGAAGCCGAGGCCAAACGCTGCCTCGAATGTGGCTGTCAGGCCAATATGGACTGTCGCCTGCGAGACTACGCCAGTGAATACAAGGTCAGCAGCCAGGGCTTGCTAGAGCAAGATAGCAGTGGCGAATCGGCACTGCTGGCCAGACACTTTGCCCAAGACTTGAGTGCGCCCTTTATCCGTTTCGACGCCAACCGCTGCATCAGCTGCGGTGCCTGCGTTGACATCTGCCACCGCCGCAGCGGCCACAAGGCGATCAGCTTTGAGGCCGACCAATTCTCGGCGCTGCCAGGAGGCAATAGCGAACGCCGGGCCCCCAGAGCCGGTTTCAGCGTCTCCATGGCCGACAGCGATTGTGTTCAGTGCGGCAACTGCCTGCAGGTATGCCCGACCGGCGCCTTGGTCGATGCCCGCCACAAGACCCAAGGACAAGCCCCCGACATCAAGGTGACCAGCACCATCTGCACCTATTGCGGCGTCGGTTGTCGCATCCGCTTCAAAGTAGACACTAGCCAGAATCGCATCCTTGCGGCCGAAGGTGATGTGCGCTCACCTGTGAACCAGGGCATGCTCTGCGTCAAGGGTCGCTTCGGCTTCGACTTTATCAACAGTAAAGAGCGCCTAACCCAGCCACTGATACGCCGTAACGGCAAGTTGGAACCCTGTAGCTGGCAAACGGCCATCAGCTATATTGCCGCCCACTGGCAAGAACAATTGGAACAGTTTGGCCCGAGTTCATTCGGCGCACTGGCATCCGCCAAGGCCACCAATGAAGAAAACTTCCTGCTGCAAAAGCTGTTCAGAGCCATTATCGGCAGCAACAACATAGATCACTGCGCCCGCCTGTGCCATGCCTCCACTGTGACCGGGCTCTACGATGCCCTCGGCAGCGGCGCCATGACCAATGACATTCCCGGCATAGAGGATTCAGATCTCATCTTTATCCTGGGCTCGGACACCGACTGTGCCCACCCCATCATTGCCTCGAGGATCAAGTCGGTCGTCAATCGCGGCAAGGCCAGACTCCTGGTCGCCGATCCCAAGCGGGTCAGCATAGCCGACAGCGCCGAGCTATTTGTGCGTCATCGCCCCGGCACAGATGTGATGCTGCTCAACGCCATCATGCAGCAGATACTGCTCAACGACTGGCATGACAAGGCCTATATCCGCAGCCGCACCACAGGCTTTGAGGCCTTGCGCGAAGAGCTGTTGCGGCCGGATTACAGCCTGGAGCAGGCCGCCAGGGTGACAGGCGTCAGCAGCAGCGAAATAGCGGCCATGGCCGAAATGCTGGGCACCGCCAAAAAGACCGCCCTCTACTACGCCATGGGGATCACCCAGCACACCACTGGCCATGACAATGTCACCGCCATTGCCAATTTGCAGCTATTGCTGGGTAACCTCGGGCTCGACGGCGCCGGGATCAACCCTTTGCGCGGCCAGAGCAATGTCCAGGGTGCCTGTGATATGGGCGCCCTGCCCAACTATTTCAGTGGCTATCAACGTCTGGATGACGATGCTGCGCGGCTGAAACTGGCGCGGGCCTGGGGCACTGACAAGCTGAGCCCTGAGACAGGCATTCCGGCCTCTCATATGATGCAGGCGATTTTGGATGGCCGGCTGCAGAGCCTGTTTGTGATGGGCGAAAACCCGGTACTGAGCGACCCCGACCAGGCTCATGTGCTCAAGGCGCTGAATAAGCTGCCATTTTTGGTAGTGCAGGATATATTTCTCACCGAAACTGCCGAAATGGCCGATGTGGTATTGCCGGCAGCAGCCTTTGCCGAAAAGCGCGGACATTTCACCAATACCGAGCGCCGGGTTCAAAGGTTGGAAGTCGCCTTGCAATCGCCAGGTAGTGCCCGCCCGGACTGGCAGATACTGCAACTGCTGGCCAATGCCATGGACGCCGACTGGCACTATGGCGATGAACAGGCAATTTGGCAGGAAGTCACGGCCCTGACTCCCAGCTACGCCGGGATCAGTTGGCACAGAACCACGGATAACCCAGCCGGGTTGCAATGGCCCTGTCCAGATGAGCTGCACCCGGGTACCCGGGTATTGCACCGCAACAGCTTTACCCATGGCAAAGGGCGACTGCAGCCGGTCAATTATCGTTTACCGGCTGAGCTGCCGGATGATGACTATCCCTTGATGCTGTCGACCGGACGCCTGCTGGAGCAGTTCCACACCGGCACCATGACCCGTAAAACCGCCGGACTGGACGAACTCGGCTCCCCCAGAGTGATGATCTCGGTTGAGGATGCCGAGCGTTTGGGCGTCGGCAAGGGCGACTGGCTCAAACTGGAAAGCCGCCGCGGTGAAATCTTGATTCAGGCCTTTGTCAGCCGCCGGGCACAACCTGGCGTCTTGTTCCTGCCGTTCCATTTCGTTGAGGCGGCAGCCAACAAGCTGACCATCAATGCGCTGGATCCCGTGGCTCACATTCCCGAGTTCAAGGTATGCGCCGTAAAGGCTGAGCGCGCCGAGGCGCCTTTGGCTTCCTAAACTTAAACTGAGTTCCATAAAAAACGGCGCCTGATTGGCGCCGTTTTATTTTTCTTTAGTTGCTCATTCCTGCAACTGAGCTCTCAAGCAAGATTAGACTCTGAACTGATTGACCAGTTGTCCCAGGTTATCGCCACTGTGGGACACTGTCTGGCTGACTCTGGCCGCTTCTTCGCTGGAATGCAACAGCTCGGCGACTATCTCCTGAATCGCATAAACGTTGCGGTTGATCTCCTCGGTCACCGAACTCTGCTCTGTGGCAGCGGTGGCAATTTGAGTACTCATATCATTGATGGAAGTCACCGAGCTGGTCACCGCTCCCAGACTTTCGGAAATCAGCCTGGAGGATTCGACACTGCGATGGCAGCTTTGCTGGCTCTCTTCCATGGCCGCCACCGCCTGACTCACCAGACGATGCAACTCACTGAGCATCTCGTTGATCTCCAACGTACTGGCCTGAGTGCGGCTCGCAAGACTTCTCACTTCATCGGCCACCACGGCAAAGCCGCGTCCTTGCTCACCGGCACGGGCCGCTTCAATGGCTGCATTGAGTGCCAACAGGTTGGTCTGTTCAGCGATGCCGCCTATCACAGACAGCACGCTATTAATTTTCTGCGACTGTTCATTAAGCGACTGAATATGATCGGCGGCGCTGTTGATCTCTGCCATCAAGGTGGAGATTTCGGTCAGCGAAGTATCGACACACTCCTGAGCCTTAGCCACTTCATCAGTAGCCGTGTGAGTCGCTTCTGCGACCTGAGTAGTATTCATCGCCACTTCCTGGGCAGTGGAAGACATCTCGGTAATGGCGGTCACCACCTGATCGGTTTCATTGTTATGGTTGGCCAACTGCGCCGCTATCGCCTGAGTCTGGGAGTGAATCGAGCCAGCCGCATCCTGCACTTCATGAGTGGCCGTAGTGACATCACGAATGATACGTTGCAGCTTGTCGACAAAGCGATTAAATGCCTGCCCTAACTGGGCAATTTCATCTTCACCGCGCACCTGCAAACGCTTGGTCAGGTCCCCTTCCCCTTGAGCGATATCATTGAGGTTATCCAGCATGTTGCGAATAGGAGTCACTGTTCGCTGAGCAGCAAACAGAATAAGCATAGCTGTGATCAGAGTGATGACTATGACTATCATCAGCGTCAACCATAACTTTTCTTCCATATCTGCCAATGCCGTCTGCCGATACTCTGCTACAGAAGCCTCAATATCATCCACATAAGCGCCGGTACCGATAATCCAGTCAGTTCCGGGGATCATCGCGGCATAACCTATTTTTTCCACCAACTCATTGGTGCCGGGTTTTTGGTAGTAATAAGTAAGGATACCGTCACCATTGCGGGCTGCATTCAACAAACCCACTATGATCTTGGTGCCTTTGGGATCTGTCATGCCGATCTGATCTGTTCCTTCCAGATTAGGCAGTAAGGCATGAAACAAATTTTTGCCATTACCGTCGTAAACAAAGAAATAACCGGCGCTGCCAAAACGCACATCCCGTAAGGCCGCCTTATAGTCTCCGCCCTGACCGCGCTGAAAACTGACAATCTCTTTGGCGACTTCGGTCACATGCACCAACTCCTGACGCCGCTCGTTAAGCAGCTTTTCTCTGAAGTTGGTAATTTCGCTTTCCAGCGCATCCGATTCTACTGTCCAGGACGCCAGCATCAGCACAATGGAAACCGTCAATAATGGTAACAGGGCAAGTAAGAGTAACTTATTTCGTAAACTTAGACTGGACACTTAGGTTTTCCCCCAGGAAATGGAATCTCTACAAATTATAGTAACTTTGTTTACCTTAAGTTCAGACAAAAAAATGCCCGAGATCAAAATAAAACCATTTGTTTACATAGAGAGAGTCAAAACAGCACCCATAGCCGCAAAGCCGAATACCAAAAATACCAAAGGTAAACGCCATAGCTTAAGCAACATAAAGCCGGTCAACACCATGGCGATATCAATCGAACGGGTCACGGCACTGGTAAATACCGGCTGATAGAGAGCGCTCACCAGCAGACCAACGACAGTGGCATTAATCCCCATCACCATGGCCGCCATTTTCGGGCGCTCGGCAATTCCCTGCCAGCCGCGGATCACCGCCAGCAACAACAGGAAACCGGGCAGAAAGATGGCTAAGGTTGCCACTAAAGCGCCAACAAGAGCATTTTGCGGCCACAATTCAGCCCCCAAATAAGCCGCCAAACTGAACATGGGGCCGGGAACAGCCTGTGCCAGTGCATAGCCGGTAAGGAACCTATCATGATCTATACTGTTTGCCAGCTGACTCTCAAGCAAAGGCAGTACCACATGGCCGCCGCCAAATACCATAGAGCCGGTCTGATAAAACTGTTTGAATAGTTCAGCCAGAGGATGAGCAAGTAAGGGACCTGTAAGCAGCAATAAAAATAGAAATATCAGTAAAGCACTCCAGTTAAGCTGCATGCTTCCCGGCTTGGCCGGCGCTGGTGCATCACGATTGAGCCAGAAAAATCCGACAATGGCACCGGCAAACAACAACAGCAACTGGGTCAAATTCCCTGGCCATAACAGCAGGATCACTGTACTCAACAAGGCCAACACCTGAGTGGTGCGGTTGCGACAAAATTGCTTGAACATCCCCCAGGCGGCATCGGCGACCACCACTACAGCCAATAACTTGAGCCCGGCAATAACCCCCTGAAATAAATCACTGGAGAGGTATTGATAGCTGCTGACAGCCAACAGAAACATCAATAGAAACGAAGGTAAGGTAAAGCCGATAAAGGCCAGTATCGCCCCGGGAAGGGCACCGCGGCGGTAACCTATGGCAAAACCGACCTGACTCGATCCCGGGCCGGGCAAAAACTGACTCAAAGCCACCAATGACGCATAATCTTTATCATCAAGCCAGCCTAACTCTTCGACAAAAGTCTTGCGAAAGTAACCTATGTGCGCCGCCGGGCCGCCAAAACTCACCAGTCCCAATGAAAAGAAACGAACAAAAATCTGCCACATCTGTGTTAGCTCTATACTTGTTTGATCTGGCTCCATTGTATGACATAAGTGTGACACTTATCTTATATTCATAGGCTTAGTCTGTAGGCGTACGGCAAGACAAACAAATGAACAGGCAACTGAGAATCAGTCATAGCCTCTCAACTAGCTGTAATTAAAACAAAATAGCGGTAAATCTTCCCTGAATCGCGACCTCCCAACACGCCGGCAAGTGTATCCGTTCAGAATCAACCACGTATCTTGGCTGTCTTAAGACCACCGCCAGGCGCAAACCCGCAACATAATTCAAACAATTAATATTTATTCAAAAATGATTAACAAGGATTATGCCCATAAGCCCAAACCAACCAGGCTAAAAATAAACCACAACAAAAACAATCACCAATCAAAATGCTAACCAAAATACACCAACTGTCATTAAGCTGACTAGAAACACTTTTGACACTCGTCAATTTTAATTGCATAGATATTCACAAAAACATCAAATACAATCACCACAAAAGAACCAAAAACATAATACTTTTGTAGCATTTTGTAACTTGGTTAAATTTTTACAGACTTTTAACAAGTGTTTATTTAGATTCAATGAAAGTTCGCAGGAAGTAGAAGTAAGCTATGAAGCTTTGGTGGTACGCGATATTGATGCTTGGCCTTCAGTTGCACCTGACTGCAGCAGCTGAAGAAAATGCGACGGAAACTATCCCTGTGGATGAGTTCAGACTCGCCCTCGCCCTGGGATATGGTCGGCTGGACAATCCCAGAGTGCATGCCAAGCCGATAGAAACTTTCCTGCTACCATCCTGGAGCTACTACTCAAAACGCTTCTATCTGGAAAACTTTACACTGGGCTACAGCCTTCATGAGTCGGACAACTTGCTATTCGACCTGCAAACCAAGCTCAATGAGGATGGATTCTTTTTCGAGTTTGATGGGCTTAACAAGTTGTTTTTAAGCGACATCATAGGCTTCTCTCCCTACAAGGCGCAGGTCATACGCCCCAACAGTAACAGCGAACCTATCCTTAACGAAATCAAGCGTCACATCTCCTATCTGGGCGGAGTTTCCGTCACCTGGGTCACGCCCTACACAGATATCAATCTGGGCATGTTTCACGACATTTCCGGGGTACATGACGGCAACGAATTGCAGTTCAGATTAAGAAAGAGCCTGCTCTACTCATGGGGGGCTCTGGGGTTTGAGCTGGGCGCGATTCGCAAGAGTGAATCCCTGGTGCGTTACTACTATCAGCTAAGACCTGAAGAAAGCGGCCCGCTGAGACTAAGCTATTCTCCCTCGGCCAGTATCAATTATCACGCCCGCCTGCTGGTTAATCTGCCACTGTGGCAGGATATTAACCTGGTAGCGGTAACCGAATACACCTGGCTTGACTCGGGGATCACCGACAGTCCCATGATAGACAAGGATGGCTATCTCTCAGGTTTCATCGGTTTGAGTTATCGGTTTTGAGGCTTCTATGAATCGATGGTTACTGTGGTTACTCATGCTGATAAGTCCCTGGGCAAGCGCCTTGGGGGAAGATCTTTGGCTGGCGCCGGATACCTGCGCCATGACCAATCAGGAATCCGAGTGCAAACTGCAACTGCAACTCGAGTTTCACAGCCAACAGCCTCGCTCTCTGTGCCTGTGGCTGGCCCACAGCGCAGCACCTTTGACCTGTTTTCATCAACGCCGAGACTTCAGTTATAAACTGCAGCTAAGCCTGGCCCGGGATACACTTATCGAGCTCAGGGATCAGCAAAACCGTACCGTTGCCAGCCGCTTGCTCAGAGTGGCTATCTATGAGCCCGCCAGCCGCAGACGGCGGGGCCTGAGTTGGGATCTGCTATGAAAGAAAAAATACTCCTGATCGAGGATGATCTGCCACTGGCAGAGCTGATCTGCACCTATCTGACCAACGAAAATTTCGAGCTGGTTCATCTGGACAATGCCGAAGCCGCACTCGCCCGTCAGGACAGTGACAGTTTCAGCCTGATCCTTTGTGATGTAATGCTGCCCGGTGAAGATGGCTTTTGCATCTACCCTCGTTTGGCGGCCTGTTATCCCTGCCCACTTATCTTCCTCACCGCCCGCGACAGTGAGGGCGATCAGATCCTTGGGTTGGAGCTCGGCGCCTGTGATTACCTGCTCAAACCTGTGGTGCCTCCCTTGCTGCTGGCACGAATACGTACTCAACTTCGTAACCGCCAACAGCTGCCAGGACGTAAAGCTTTGTGTCTGCACGATCTACAGCTTGACCCTAACCAGCAGCAGGTGTTTCTGGCGGGCTCGGCGCTGACCTTTACTACCAAGGAGTTTGAACTTCTGTGGGTGTTTGTTATCAACGCCGGACGAATATTATCGCGGGAGTACCTGTTTGAGCAGTTTATTGGCCGTACCTATGATGGCTTGGACAGGGCCATAGATTTGAAGGTCAGCAGGCTGCGTAAACGCCTGGATGAACTAAAGATAAGCGGTCTGCAGATCACCACAGTGCATGGCAAGGGCTACCTGTTCAACTACCAGCCCAATCAGGCCATGACCAGGGCTCGGGCATGAAATTTCAGTTCTATCGGCTGTTCGGTTTTCTGCTACTGTCCTGCTCCCTGCTGCTGTGGAGTTTTGACCAGTTGACAGAACAATACCGCAGCGAAGAAGCCAGTTATTTAATCTCGGTGGACGACTTATTGCAGACCCGGGGTCAAGGCGCGCATCTGTCGACTCTTACCGCCGGCAGCCTGGCACTACCCACTAGCCTGAGGCAGTTACTCAATGAGGGACAAACCCTGGCACTGCGTCACTCCAGCGGTGAGCTCTACTACTACAAGCAAGGCTCAGGCACTGAGCTACTCAGGTTTGGCCCGGTAACAGAGAAGCAAGATAAAGAGGATACCACCAGTTTGATCTTGCTCGGTTTCTACTCCAGTCTGGCTCTGGTTGCCATCTTGCTTATCTGGCCTGTGTTTCGCGATCTCCATACCCTGCAACAAAGCGCCATTCGCTTTGGCCATCAACCTTCGCTGCAACCGCTAACCATACGTAAAAGCTCGGCTATCTTTCCGCTGGCTCAGGCGCTTTATAGCATGAGCCACCAGATAGTGAGTTTTGTCCAGATGCATAAAGAGTTATCCCATACCATCTCCCACGAAGTACGCACTCCGCTCGCGCGGATGCGCTTTGCCCTTGAGCTGAGCAAGCAGCAGATGGAGCCTCAATACGCAGCGCGCCTGGCCCAGGACATAGACGAGATAGAACAGTTGGCTGCCAACTATCTCTCTTTTGCCCGCCTGGAGCATAAACAGGGAGAGCTGTGTCATGTATCACAATCCATCGCAGACTTTATGCAGACTCTAGAGCAAAAATACAGCCTCTATGGCCGTGACTTTCAGATAGGATTCCACTCTGTGCCGGGCCAGGCACAATTCGATAAGACGGCAATGAATGTGGCCTGCCAGAACCTGATCCAAAATGCCATGCGTTTCGCCGAAAAAGAGATACAGGTGAGTTTCGAGCAAAGCGAAAGCCATAACTGCCTCAGAGTCGAGGATGATGGCCCGGGCTTTGAAGACAAAGGGAAAAAACTACTGGCGGCCTTTGCCAGAGATGCCAAACAGAGTGATGGCAGCGGCTTTGGCCTGGGGCTTTATATAGTGCGCAAGATTGCCATCTGGCACGGCGGCCGACTGGAGCTGAGCCACTCGCAAACTCTGGGCGGCGCCGCCATCAGCCTGTATTGGCCAAGAGAATAGACGCCACTGTCTTAGTCACGGCTCAGCAACACCAATACCTCATAATGATCCGTGTGCGGGAACATATCGAACAGCTGCACCTTGCGCACACGATAACCACTGATGGCCGCCAGATCTTTGGCCAAAGATTCAGGGTTGCAGCTGGAATAGAGCAGATGCGGCGGCGCAAAGGTCGAAATGGCCTGGCAAAGCTCGGCCCCTATACCACGTCTCGGCGGATTGACTATCATAAGATCCGGTACTTGGCCTGCCGACTGCGCCACAGCAAAACTGCCCGAATCCAGCGCCTTGAAGTCCACCCGCTCAAGCCCCAACTTTTCGGCGGATAACTTGGCGCAGGCGATGGCTTCGGCCTCGATTTCGATACCTGTAAGCTCTGTGTCTTTGCTGGCGCAGTGCAGCCCAAAACCGCCGACACCACAGAAGAGATCCCAAATCGACTCAGGCTTCAGCTCACTGACCCAGTCTTTGGCGCTCTGATAGAGGGCCGCCGCTACTTGTGGGTTGGTTTGAAAGAAGCTCTTGGGGCGGATATAAAGAGGCACGCCATTGAAGGACTCCTCCAGACGCTGCGCCTCGGTGAGAAAAATCTCCTGCTCACCTTCGAGCCTGGCCATATGAACCGGCTGCAGATTCACAGATACCAGCTTGATGGCAGGAAACTCGGCCAGCAGCTTTGGCAGTTCACGCTCTATCCGTTCGATGGATTGCCTGGAGCGCAACACAAACCTGAGCATAAAGTCGCCGCTGATTTCGGCGCGGGTCAACAACACAAACTTGAGTTCGCCCTTGGCCTTATCTACCCGATAGGGTGGGATCCCGGCCTGACGCACAAACAGCTCAAGCCGATGCAGCAGGGCCTGCATATCGGCAGGATAAAGAGGACAATCGCACAGGCTCACGGCCTCACCACTCGGGGAAACTATCCCCAGAATGGGTTGATGGGCGGCCCCGAGTGCCACCATCTTGGCCTTGTTGCGAAAACCCAGGGACGGCCCGCTGACCGGGGCTAAGAGTTCAAAGGGGGTAAAGGGGCTGAGCAACTGCGCCAACTGCTCACTCTTGGCGGCCAGTTGTTGCACCATTGGCGTTGCTATGTGAGTACAGGAGCGGCACTTGCCCTGCGCAAAAAAGTCACATCTCACTCTAATATATCCCAAGTTTCCAATTCAGCCCGGCGGCAAAAGCGGCACACTTTAGCCTGTTTCACCCTAAAAATCATCCCAGCATCAGCTTGTCGACATCCGCTTTGGGGCTGCGTTTGCCAAGCACCTTGCTTATCTCTGCCGTCACCGCTTTGGCAGTGGCACGAAAGGTGGTTAACTTACCGCCGTAGAGCGTCAGCAATCTGGGATGGGAATAACGCTGGTACAACTGTACCTCCCGCGGCCGACCAAAGGCATCGCCATCACCCTTGGGCAGCACCCGCATGCCACTGAAATGCGCCAATACCTTGGCTTCAAGCGCCTCTGTAGTGACAGCACCCGTGAAACTGCCAGAGCCTCCAAAATAGTGCCGATAGATCCCCAGCAGATAAGCTATCTCCTCTCGGGTGATCTGCGGAACCGGTCCCTGGCAGAGGGTTTCCGTGGTGCCTATCAGCGTCTTGCCGTACCAAGGCATCACGAATACCACCCGCTCATCGAAGCAGGACTCCAGATAGAGCACCCCGGGCGGCGCAGGAATATCCAGAAGCAAATGACTCCCCTGTACCCAGTCTATTGCCGTCTGGGCTATGGGCGGTGTCACCCGCGCCAGCAGTTCGTTGACAAAGGCGCCGGCGGCGTTGACCAGAAAGCGGCAGTGCAGCATTTTGTCGCCATCCGCATCCCGGTAACTCAGCTTACATCCCTGAGGCTTATGCTCTATTGTCAAACACTCGGCGCCCTCGCGGATATCGGCACCGAGCAACCTGGCGCTGTCGGCCACCGCCTTGGTCAGCAAGGCATCATCCGTCTGGGCATCCCAGTATTGGAACATATGGGTCATTCCGGCCAGCTTGAGTCCGGGAAAGCTCCCCCAAGCCCTGGCAGGCAGGCTACGAAAACGGCCCAGGCGGTCAAACTCGCTCAGCAAGCCGTAGAGGCTGAGGCCGGCCCTGAGGGTCAAGGCGCCGCGGCGACTGTCACGATAAACCGGGATAAAGAAAGGGACGGCCTTGACCAAGGTTGGCGCCAGACGCAATAACTCACGCCGGGCCCGCAGCGATTCACGCACCAGATCCAGCTGCCCGGATTCGAGATAACGTAAGCCGCCATGGATCAGTTTGCTGGACTGGGAGGAGGTGCCTGCCGCCAGAGTGGACTTTTCCAGTAGCACCACGGAATAACCGGCCGCCGCCGCGCACTGCGCCACCGCCACGCCGGAGATGCCACCACCTATGATTGCCAGATCGACCTGTTCCATCAGCCTCTTTCCGTTAACGTTCCAATTGCTGCCACAGGGTGTCACACAAGCTTTTCAGTTGTTGCAGCTCCGCCCGCGGCATGGCGCTGCGACACAGCATCTGCTCGGGCACATCGGCGGCGCGCGCTTGCAAAGCCTGGCCGGCATCAGTGAGCGTCAATACCCGCACCCGCTCGTCCTGTTCACTGCGGCCTCTTAACAGCAAACCTTTAGATTCCAGGCGTTTGAGCAAGGGCGTCAAAGTGCCTGAATCCAGATGCAAACGCTCACCCAGCGCCTTGACACTGATGCCCTTGTGTTGCCAAAGCACCAGCATAGCCAGATATTGCGGATAGGTAAGATCCAGGGCATCCAGCACAGGCCGGTAGGCCCGCACCATAGCATTGGCGGCGCTGTATAGCGAAAAGCAGACCTGGTTTTCCAGGCACAGGGGTTCGTTTGACATATGCAAACCCTAAACACAATTTAATTGCGCACAATATACTTGCTTCCGGAACAAATATCGATCTATCATTGCCAGCAATTAGATTGTACGCAATTTAAATTAAGGAAACTACTATGCTCTATCACACTCAAGCCACAGCCAAAGCCGGCCGCAACGGCGAAGTAGTCACCCATGACGGTGCCTTGTCATTGACCCTAAGCTATCCCAAGGAGATGGGCGGGACAGGAACCGGAGCCAATCCGGAACAGTTGTTTGCCGCCGGATACGCCGCCTGTTTCTCCAACGCCATTTTACATGTGGCGCGCCTGGACAAAATCAAGCTTGCCAGCGCTCCTGTCACCGCAGATGTCGGCTTGATCAGTCAAGATGGCGGGTTTGCGCTGCAGGTATCTCTGGCTGTCACTCTGCCGCTTGCACAAGCTGAGGCTGAAGCCTTGGTGCTCAAGGCCCACAGTGTTTGCCCCTACTCCAATGCCACCCGCAACAATCTTAATGTAGGGCTCACAGTGAATGATATTAAGATCAACTGAAGCTCTGATATTATTCAGTCAATTACTTGGCAAGATATAAATAGATGTCGCAGTAATTAACCTTTTATTTCCTGCGACATTTTTCCGTCACCTACTCTGTATTCTGACGCTACAATTCAGAAAAAACTGATATTCATATAAAATTGATTTCCTCTGAACAATCGATTAAATTTGCGCCTCAAAAGTGGACAAGAACAATAATAAAGTCATAGTCAAAGGAGAATGATATGCGTGCCCTGATTCTGGGGTTACTGCTGTTTACCGGCGCGACCCAAGCCACCTGCGATAAAAGCGTCCTGCTTGGCAATGTCGATTATGCCAAAAACAGCTCTTATTTCAGTAATCGGGATTCTTTGCAACTGGATAAAATTGTTGCTGATAATAGCGACAATTCAAGCGGCTATCTGTTATTGGAATTCAATATGGATAAGTCTATCGGCGATGAAGAGTTACAAAAATATAATATGTGGCTTGCCAATAGACGAATTGAAAGGGTTAAAGAATATTTAACCGCAGCACACTTCTCTCGCCCCATAGTCACTCGTATCCGCACAGCAACCCATAAAGACAATCGCGAAGTGAGTCTGCATTGGTGTAATAACCAACAGATGATGGCGACGATTGAAAAGCCAAGCGCCGCCGAATAACTAAGTACTTTCAAGATCCACAAATGTATGCCCCTTAGGGAAGGTGCGAAGTGGCTTACAGGCCCGTAAGCCGATGCAAGCACACATGGGACTTGTTCGCACCCTCCTTAGGCATTGCGCTAGAGTTTAAAACGGCCGACTTCACGGCGCAGCGAATCTGACAACTTTGCCAACTCCTGCGCTTTGACTGTGGCGCTGTTGGCCTCCTGTGACAGGGTTTGAGAAACCTCACGAATCGACTCGGTATTACGGTTGATTTCGCTGGTGACAGAGGTTTGCTCTTCGGCCGCTGTAGCTATCTGGCTGGCCATATCGGATATCTGGGTAATTGCTTGGCTTATCTGCGCCAGACTGGCACTGGCCGATTCGGCATCCATCACACTGGTTTCGGCCATCTGATGACTCTGAGCCATGGAGTTCACTGCCTTGGAAGCGGTTTTTTGCAAGGTCTCAATCATGGTCTGGATCTCTTGTGTCGACGCATGAGTGCGCTGCGACAACACCCTGACTTCATCAGCCACCACGGCAAAGCCACGCCCCTGCTCACCGGCTCTGGCAGCTTCGATGGCGGCGTTCAAAGCCAACAGATTGGTCTGCTCGGCAATACCGCTGATGGTCAACAAAATGCTGTTGATCTTCTGCGAGTGCTCGTTGAGCTCACCGATGATCTGACTGGCGGTATCCACTTCCTGCGCCAGGCTACGAATCGACTCCTGGCTCTGCAGCACCTGCTGTTGTCCACTGCCGGCCAGACCAACCGCCGACTGCGCAGTCTGTGCCGTCAGCTCGGCATTACTGGCGATCTCCTCGGTGGCGCTGGCCATTTCGGTTACAGCGGTTGCCACCATAGTGACTTCGTCCTGCTGCACTTCGATGCTCTGGCTGTTACTCTCGGCCGAATGGCGGGTCTCCTGTGCCTGACCTCCCAACTGCTGGGCTATGTCACTCATACGAGAAATCATGCCGTGCAAGCGTTCAACAAAACGATTAAAGCCGGCAGCGAGCATGCCTATCTCATCGTGCTGATTACGGGTCTCGATGCGGACTGTGAGGTCCCCTTCCCCTTCAGCAATATCGTTGAGCGCCTTGGCCAGACGTTCCAGATCGCGGAACTGGCTCTTGAATACCAATACCAGCAACAGACCAAAACCTACCAAAAACAACACGCCCACCGCAGACATCCACCATGCCAGCTCGGTGGCCTCGGCCATGATGCTTGCCTTGTCCATCACAAACATCAGTGCCCAATCTGTATGAGGCACCGCCGCCACGTAAAACAGCTTGCTGCTGCCGTCGAATGCCATCTCATCCAGGGTATTGGCGCTGATCCTGGCGCTGAGCCACTGAGGATTGAAGGCGCTGCCAAGACGGCTGAACTGCTGACCATTCAGCTCCTTGTCCGGATGGCTGATAATCAAGCCTGAGCGCTCAAGCATCACGGCATAGCCGTCACCCGGCACCTTGAGGGTTCGCACCGCATCTGTCAGTTGATCTATGGTGAGGTTAGCCGCTGCCACGCCCTGCAAACGGCCGTTATTCATTACTGGCTCGGCTATAGTGACCACCAGCTTTTGCAATGTGGCACTGACATAAGGCGCCGTCATTATCATGGCTCCTTCCCGCTTGGCATCCTGATACCAAGGGCGAACCCGGGGATCATAGCCAGCCGTATTCAGGCTGGGATCCTGACGGTACATATTACCCCGCTCATCGCCGTAGTAGGTCAAAGCAAAACCACTGGCCTCATGGGCCTGCATCAGAAAAGGGGTAATATTAATCTCAGGATTCCGCTGCAGAGTGCCCTTGAGACTGCTGACCGCCTTTTGTCTGTCATACATCCACAGCCCTATGCCGCCGGCAAAGGTGGTCGCCAGCTGATCGACCTCATGCTGGGTTCTCTGCATGGCATTATCACGAATAGAGAAGGAAGAAAGGCCAACCAGGGCGGCAACCGTAAGCAAAACTGCGCCCAAACTGACCAGCAGTAAGCGGGTTTTAAGCGTGAATTGCATAAGAAGTCCTATAGAAAATGTTGTGGGCAATAAAAGTGTAGCGGCAAAAATATAAATTACTGAAGTTGTTAAGCGCGTTGACACTGTTCGAATGCACTTTCATTACTCAAAGCTTAACAAATATCCATGTGTCTCACTTTAGGGACTTTTTCGAGTCTGCTAACAGTTTTGATGCTGCTTTTTCATGAATACCAAAGCTTTGGAGTAAAGTATTCGTAGGGCACTTGTAGCCTGAACCGGGCTATGGGTCATTCAGATACAATTTAATCCCTCTTACACAGGTAAGCTTATGTTAAGAACCTTCTTTCTCTGCCTGTTACTGAGTTTCAGCGCAGGCCTTACCGCAACCGAATATTCGGCGTCGCAGATCCAGTGGCAACAGGAGGATCAGCAAGGGCAGATCAAAATTCCTTTATATTTTGTCTGGTCCAAGACCTGCCCCCACTGCGCTGAAGCGCATCCATTCATTGACTCTCTGCCGAAGCGCTATCCCTGGATAGAGCTGCACTCTGTGATGGTGGGCGCCGAAGGCACTCAAGAGCTGTGGCAGCAATTGGCCACAGAGACAGGAACAGAAGCCCGTTCTGTGCCCTATATGGCTACCTGTGGCAAGGCGATAGTCGGTTATTCCAGTGAAGAGGTAACAGGTCAATTCCTGCTCAACCGCCTCAAGAACTGCTACTTGCAGGCGGGCGGCCAGTTGAGCCCGGAAGATATGCCGGGACAAGCAAGTACTCAGGCAAGCACGAGCTCAACCCAGGCGCCGTTGTTTGGCACCTGCGCCAATGATGGTGGTGACGGCACTTGTGATGCCACGGCTCTGGCGGCAGAGCCGGAAGTGCAGCCAGTAGAGTTGCCTCTGGTTGGGGTGGTGACACCTGAAACCATGTCACTGCCAATCCTGACACTGGTACTGGCCGGTGTCGATGCCTTTAACCCCTGCGCCTTCTTTGTGCTCTTGTTCCTGTTGTCCATCATGGTCAATGCCAAGAGCCGCAGCCGTATGCTACTGGTTGGTGGCATCTTCGTGTTCTTCTCTGGCTTTATTTACTTCCTGTTTATGACCGCCTGGCTCAATATCTTCCAGCTATTAGGCGCCGGCAGTGATGGCGGGATGATTATTCTGGCGGCGGGGATCCTGGCGCTGATAGCAGGCACTATCAACATCAAAGACTACTTTTTTACCAAGGGGGAAGTGACCCTCTCCATGTCGGCGGAAAACCGCAGCGGACTTATCAAGCGCATGGGCAAGCTATCCAGCGCCTCCAGCCTGGCGACCATGATAGCCGGCACCACAGTGCTGGCGATTCTGGCCAACGCCTATGAGCTCTTGTGTACTGCCGGTTTCCCTATGATCTACACCAGTGTGCTCTCCATGCATAACCTGCCGAGCTTTGAGCGCTATATGTACCTGGTGCTGTACAACATTGTCTATGTGATCCCACTGGCCATCATAGTGATCGCTTTCAGCATGACGCTCGGTAAACGTAAGTTAACCGAGAAAGAGGGCCAGACCCTGAAGCTAATGTCCGGCATCATGATGCTTGGCTTGGGCGGCACCCTGGCGGTCAACCCGGCGGCGCTGCAGAGCGTAACCCTGGCATTGGGGCTGATTATCGGTGCCATAGTCATCACTATCCTGATTGTCAGCAGTAGAAAACTATTGGAGCGCCGCCGTAAGGCCGCTTGATGGCTCACGACTTGAAGTGCAGAGCCGCAGCAAGAAGCCGAGTCGCCCACTGGCGGCTTGGCTGCTTTGCCGGACAAGCGGGATTTAGGCTAAAGTTAAGGCTATTGATGCCGATAACAGTATCATGCCCGAGTCCCGACGTGACTCATTAACCCAGAGGAAAGCCATGACAGTTTCTCTCAACTCCCAGCCACTGCCGGTCAATATGGATACCGGCGCTGTCGGTGTTAAAGTCGCGCAACTGGCCAAGCAGCAACAAGAAGCCGAAGGCGAAATCGCGCTGCAACTTATTCAAGCCGCCACACCGGCACAAGAACCTGCCGGCCCGGTTGGTAACATAGGCCACAATATCAATACCACAGCCTGATCTTCCCAAGGTCCTGGCGATAAAATCAAAAAAACCGGCAACGCCTAATGCCGTTCACTTAGTGTGAACGGCATTTTTCTTAGGCTTAATGGGATACTTGTTTTTACTCATTTTTAACGCACGTGGATAGGCTCTAT
>NZ_JBKORL010000031.1:0-67232 GCF_047314525.1 Shewanella sp. BJSY2023SW007
GAATAGACATAAAAAATCGGAAACCTACAAACAGGTTTCCGATTGTCTCTCATCAGAAGGATCGGTCAACCGATCCTTATCTGATCTACATTGCCGCTGCAGCGGGCGTTTTTGTTGGTCAACTCAAAGGCTGTTTACCCTTTATCTGTTTTAGTTAGCGCTTGTTGAATAAGGCTTTCATCGCGTGATTGATTTCCGGGTAGTTGAATTCGAAACCATCGGCCTGGGCATGAACCGGTAATACAAACTGGCCTTCGGTCAGTAGGGTCGACATCTCACCCATTGCCAGTTGCAGTGCCAATGCCGGTGCCGGCAGACAAGCGGGGCGGTGCAGCGCTTTGCCGAGAGCCTTGCTGAAGTCGCGGTTGCTGACAGGCTGCGGCGCGGTGGCATTGTATATGCCGCGGCAGGCTTCATTTTCCAGCAGAAATTCAATAAGGCGCAGCAAGTCTTCGCGCATGATCCAACTCATTCCCTGACGACCATGGCCAATCGGGCCGCCAAGGCCCAGTTTGAAGGCAGGCAACATCTTGGTCAAGGCGCCGCCATCTTTGCCAAGCACTATGCCGATGCGAAAGATACAGACCCGGGTGAGTTCGGCAACCGCCAGGGCTCTTTGCTCCCATTGGGCACAGATCCTATGACTGAACTCATCATGGGGCGTGGCGTTTTCGTCTATGGGCTCCGGCCCCTGACGCCCGTAAAAACCCACCGCCGATGCGCTGAGAAAAACTTGGGGTTTCTTTTGGCTGTTGCGGACAAGCGTAGCCAACTGCTCTGTGATGTCCCAGCGGCTGTGGCAGATCCGCTGTTTCTGCTCATCGCTCCAGCGTTTGGCAACTATGGGCTCACCGGCGAGGTTGATGATGGCATCTATCTCCTCAAGCAGTCCGGGTGTTTGCAGCGAATCTATGTAACGGGTTTGTGCCAGCGCCAGCTTTTGTTCGGCCGCCGCGGGGTTGCGGCTCAAAATAGTCAGCCTATGGCGTTTTGCCAGCCGCTGCGCCAGTTCTGAACCGATAAACCCGGTTGCACCTGTGAGCAGAATATTCATGCCTTCTCCCTGACTTATTGAATGTTTCTCCAGAGTATAGACTGGCTTACGCCGGTTTACGGTAGCTCAGCTGCAGTGAAACCGAGTCGGCATACCTCAAGGCATGGGGCTTGTCGATTTCAACGCTGGCGTACTCTACCCATTCATGTTCGCTGGCAATTTCCAGTACTTTCCCTGTGAGGTGCTCCAGCAGGGAGAAGCGGTTGTCCTCCACCAGGTTAATGATCGCCTTGGTAATGGTGCGATAATTGAGCGCGTGCTCCATATCATCACTTCTACGCGCCTTGTCGGCACAGTAATGGATGCAGACATTAATGATCACATCCTGGCGATTGTTGATCTCCTCTTCCTTGATACCGATAAAAGTGCGCAAGCGCAGGTTTTTAATGCGTATAATAGCTAATTCGGGTTTCATCATGTCACTACTTTTTGTTGTTGATGCAACGGCTGATTGTGACAGAGAACAACAAGGAATTTCAATTATGTCATCAGCCTATCGTCCGTCCATGGCGCTGAAAGGATTCGCTGTCATGGCCTGCCTGGTCATAGTGCTGGCTGGAATTAAGGCCGCCAGCGCCATAGTAGTGCCTTTTGTGTTATCGGCTTTTATTGCGGTTATCTGCAGCCCGGCCATCAATGCCTTGAGCCGTTATCGCGTGCCCCGCGCCCTGGCTGTATTTGTGCTGGTGGCGATTATTTTGTTGCTTGGGCTCTGGCTGGCTTCTGTGGTGGGCAGCTCCATCAACGAGTTTTCCCAGCAGTTGCCGCAATACCGATCGCAGTTGGTGGAGCAATTTGCCTGGATATTGGATAAGCTCAAGGAGCTGAATATCCACATCTCCAAGGACAAGGTGCTGGCCTATCTGGACCCCGGCATGGCCTTGTCTTTGACCACAAATACGCTTTCCGGCGTGGGCAATGTGATGGCCAACCTGTTTCTGATAGTGCTGACCATAGTCTTTATGCTGTTTGAGGCACAATCTTTGCCGCGTAAGGTGCATTTGGCGCTGGATGACCCTGATATGCGTTTGTCCCAGATTGAGCGTTTCTTGCAATCGGTGAACCAATATATGGTGATCAAGACCCTGGTCAGCCTGGCAACCGGTGTTATTGTCGGTGTCGGTCTGGCGCTGATGGGGGTGGATTATGCGCTGCTCTGGGGCGTAGTGGCTTTTTTGTTTAATTATATTCCCAATATCGGCTCTATCATCGCCGCCATCCCGGCCGTACTGCTGGCCTTTGTGCAGTTGGGCACAGCGGGTGCCGGCGCCGTTGCCGCCCTGTATCTGGCAACCAATATGGTGATGGGCAATCTGGTGGAGCCCAGATTCATGGGGCGCGGCCTCGGGCTGTCCACTCTGGTGGTATTCCTGTCGTTGATCTTCTGGGGCTGGCTCTTGGGCTCGGTCGGCATGTTGCTGTCTGTGCCGCTCACCATGATAGTCAAGATAGCGCTGGAATCGAGCCAGAGTGGCAGTTGGCTGGCAATCTTGCTCTCGGACGATGCCAGTATTGCCGTGCGGGAAAATGCCGATAAAGAAGCGGCAGCCGATGCCGAATAAAGGCAGAAATAAGAAGTTGAGGATTTCATGCAGTTATTTTTGGAAGCCATCACCGACCTGACACCAGGCGATGAGTGTGGCCGTTTGTTTCATGGTCGCGGTGGCCGTTATCCAGGCAGCGAGCACTTATGCCTGGATTGGTTTGCACCTGTGGTGTTGCTGACCGCCTTTAAACCACTGACGCCGGAAGAACTGGCGCTGGTTACCGAGCGTCTGCAATTACGCTGGCAAGCCTTGGGGCTGGCCCTGAATCTGGTCTATCAATACCGCGCCGCTGGGCAGACCCGCACCGAGCTCATTGCCGGCGAGATACCCGAGCCACATCTGGCCAGCGAGCTTGGCTGCCGTTATCAATTGCATCTGTTACGGGGCCAGAATCATGGTTTGTTCCTGGACATGCGAAACGGCCGCGAGTGGGTGATGGCCAACAGTGCTCAGCGGAAAGTACTGAATCTGTTTGCCTATACCTGTGCATTTTCGGTGGCGGCCCTCAAGGGCGGCGCCGATGAGGTGGTCAATATGGATATGAGTAAAGGGGCGCTCGCCATCGGCAAGCAAAACCATTTGCTCAATGGGCTTACTGCCGGCGCCCGCTTTCTGGGGCATGATATTTTCAAATCCTGGGGCAAACTTAAAAAACTCGGGCCCTATGACTTGCTGATAGTCGATCCACCCAGCAACCAAAAGGGCAGCTTTGTGGCAACCAAAGACTACCTGCGATTGCTGCGTCATCTGCCGCAACTCTTGAACCCGGGGGCCGAGTTGTTGCTCTGTCTCAACGCGCCTGAGCTTGACAGAGCGTTTTTACAGAGCCAGGTCAGTGATGCCGCGCCAGAACTTGAGTTTGTTAAACAGCTGGATAACCCACCTGCCTTTGCAGACCGGGATCCTGACAGGGCATTGAAAGTGTTGCTGTACCGCTATGAGGGTGAACCGGGCTCGGACACTCAATAACCGAGGCGTTCAGAGAGCAGGGATTGGCCGCCTTCTTCCAACAGGGCGGCTATGCCTTCGACATCAAAACTGCTCAAGCCGGATGCCTGATGCAGTAGCCTGTCCTGGACATCCAAGGGCATCAGCATCCTTTCCATAAACATGCGCATTCCCAATATATCGCCACTGGCCAGCAGGGTGGCGAGAGTGCGTGCTTCAAAGTCGACAATATGATTCATGGCGTCGTCCTCTTGCTGATTTACGCTCCGGGGAGGCCTCCTTTAAGCAATAGCAGTTGCAGCGTCCGCTGCTAGACCCAATGCGTTTAAAAAATTTCGCCTCAGAACTAAGGGGCATATCAAACTGAAAGTCTTTCAGCGTTTCTTACATAAGTGGTGGATATTTGAGCTTTTAAAGGTGGTTTAAGCAGTTGGTGGTAACGAAAGTGAAAGTTTTCTGTAATTCCTTCTCTAGCCCTGTTATACTGGCGCCGCCTTAGGGGAAACACCCAGGGCTCCGAAAAGCCGGAATCGGGCATAAAGTGTCGTCGGAACCTGAACTTAACAGGAATCCAAGAAAAAGATACGCCCTGTACCCTACAGAATAGACTGGAGTTGTTATGGAAATTCATGAGTACCAAGATGCTTACTACCAACTGCAGGATGAAGTGATTGAATCACTTCCGGTAGAGAAAGACGAAGAAGCATTTTTGGATTAAGCCTCAGCCAGGCAGCTCAAATCTTGAAAAAGCGGCAACCTCAGGGTTGCCGCTTTTTTTGTTGCCATTGAATTACAAATGAGTCATTCGAGGGCGGAGCCGGGGTAATAATGCTCGATAAGCTGGGTCAATATCTGCTGCTGTTGAGTAAGTTTTTGTCTTTGTGTCTGGCGCAGCAAGCCTCTGAGTGCATGATACTGAGGCTTGATTTCAATACCCTGGCTCTCGCTCAAGTGCTTGAAGCGACTGATCACTTCAGTCACGCTGAAATTCTCGGCGTATATATCCAACAGGTGAGAGCGCATCAGCCAGCGAATACCTTGATAGACACCTATGTGAGGCAGGGAGTGATGATCTTCGTCACTGAAAAACTCACTGTGAAATATAAGTTGCTGAGAGGGCAGCGCCGACAGATGTTTGGCCAGCGCCAGATTTCGCTGTTTGTGGTAGTCATTGCGGCCAAGTCCTGGGGTGGTGGCCTGGTTACTTATCGCCATGTACAGGGGCTTGCCTGTTAGCTGGCCCTGAGTGAGTGCCTGTTCGAGCTCATCGGCATAAGTCGGGCTGTCGTACCAGAGACTGGCATCCAGCACTAGGTAAGCATTGAACATAGGTTGTTGTCGGCGCAGCGCCTCCAGTGTCAACAAGCCCCCAAAAGAGTGACCGATAAGTACAGTAGGGCCAGGCTGCCCAAGCTTGGCATTCAGCCAGGGGTTAAGTTCCTGGTCGAGAAAGTCGAGAAAAGTGCCGGCATTCCCCGATTGCTGATAAAGCGGCCCTGCGGGTCTACCACCGGGCAGTGTTTCCAGTTTCACCGGAGTGAAGTCCCGAATACGGTTACGGTTGATGATGCCAACTATGACGCCTTCAGGTATCGCAGGATTAACCCCGGAAGCCAGATAGTCCAGCATGGGCGCAAGATGCTCAAACTGCTGCTCGGCATCCAGGATTACATATCGGGCAAAGCTCTTGCTGTGCCTGGCATCCCAGTGTTTGGGAAGGCGCAGTAATACTTCCCGCGATTCTCCCAATATGTTGGAGTTCAGCGTCAGTCGCTGTTGTTTCCCGGCGCCTTCTTTATCCAGGCTTTGGGCGCTGCAGCCTACCAGCAGACCTAACAATAGCGTCAGAGGGATAAACAGTGATTTTTTCATGGAAATTTTTACTCGGTAAAGGTGACATTTTCAGCTTGAAATTCAGCCCTGATGGGCTTTTGAGTGGCCTGGCTCACATTCGCATTATTACATTGTAAATGATAACCAATATCATTCCTATATTGTAAAGATTATGCTACTTTTTCGCGCCATGGAACCAGGGGCTTTACCTGGATTTACTCAAGAGCAATAACTTACAAGGCGCAATTGTCGCCGCGATAATCGGGGGAATAGAATGAAACTGGATAAGTGCCGCAAACTGCTTACCTTGAGCCTGGTCGCCATGGCTGTCAGTGGTTATACCCAGGCAGATGAAGGTGAAATGGAGCATATAGTCGTTACCGCCAGTGCCAAGGATCAGCAACTCAGCACTGCGCCTGCCTCAATCTCGGTGATCGATGCCGAAGCGATTAAGTTGATGCCGGTCAAAGATCTGGGGGATGTGCTGAGAAACAGCGTCGGCGTGAATGTGGTGACCAACGACTCGGGCCGAAACAGCATCTATATCCGTGGTATGGATGAAGACTATGTACTGATGTTGATCAACGGCAAGCGGGTTTCTTCTTCCAATGGTCTGTGGCGCGGCGGTAACTTTGACTTGACTGCTATCCCCATCGACGCCATCTCCCGGGTGGAGATTGTTCGCGGCCCGATGTCGGCTCTCTATGGTTCAGATGCGGTTGGCGGGGTCATCAACGTGATCACCAAGGCGCCAGATGATGACTGGCAACTGGTACTCGACAGCGAGTACAGTTGGATGCAGGACGGCGAGGGTGGCGATCGCAGTCGTACCAACCTGTTTGGCTCGGGCAAACTCACAGATAATCTGGGGCTGATGTTCACCGCAGAGGTGGCCGAGCAGGACGCCTGGCTGATGCCCGAACTGACCCCGGATCAGGACACCATAGAAGAGCGCAAGACTCGCAAGCTCTATGGCTCGCTCACCTGGCAGCTGGCAGACAATCAATCGCTGGACTTGGATTATCAATACGATAATGACAAGGTGCCCTTGACCACCTTTGCTGCCAATTCAAAGCGCGAGCAGAAGATAGAGCGCAACACCTTTGCTCTGACTCACAGAGGCGAGTGGAGCTGGGGTGGCACCGAGCTTTTGGCCAACCTGGAAAAGTCGGATATCTACGACTACAACAGCCGCTATTCGCTGCAGCCCCCTTTGGGACGCGACATCGAAGAGAAAAACACTACCTTCAGAGGCTCAGCCTTCTTTAACCTGTGGCAGCAGGACTGGACAGTCGGCGCCGAGTACTTTGAAACTGAAGTCGACGATCCTGTGCAATATCCACTTACCGGTGGTGACAGTGTTGAACAATACTCGCTGTTTATTCAGGATCAGTTCGATTTCCTGGATGATTTCACCCTGACCCTCGGCGGCCGCTACGAAGACAACGAAAAGTACGGCAGCCATTTCAGCCCCAGGGCGTATCTGGTTTACCGTGCCTCTGATGCACTGGTGCTCAAAGGTGGTGTCGGCACGGCATTCAGGGCTCCGGCACTGTTTGAATCATCTCCGACTTTCTCTTCAGTCAGTTGCCGCGGCGCTTGTACTGTAGTGGGCAATGCAGATCTTGAGCCCGAAACCAGTGTCAACTATGAGTTGGCAGCCTTGTGGAGTCAGCCTTCCTATGAGCTGTCTGCAACCTTGTTCCATAACAAGGTGGAAGATCTGATCACTGTTTCGGCTTGGGATGGCTCCAGCCCAAGCCGTACTTACTACAACGAATCCAAGGTGACTTTGCAAGGGGTAGAGCTGACCGCCAGCGTGGATATCACGGCGGATCTCGGCCTCAAGGCAAACTACAGTTATCTCGATACCCAGACAGGTGACGGTGATGAACTCACGGGTCGTCCACGCCAGAGTGCCAATGTGCAACTGGATTGGTATCTCACCGACGATTGGCAGCTGTATGTTGCCGGTAACTATTTCGGTTCATATCTGGATAGCAGTGCCGTGCGTCAGGATGGCTACAGCCGCTTCGATATCGGCAGCAGTTATCGGCTGAACGATCACCTGAAACTACGCGCCGGGGTAACCAACTTTACCGATGAGCAACCGGCCGAGGAAGACACCAACAGCGATATGATACTGCAAGGCCGTGCCTTCTTTGTCGGTGTTAGCCTGAGCCTCTGAATATCTTGAATGATAATAGATACTCACTATCACAGGTCTTTTAGTTCAAGCCGTTATATAACGGCTTGAACTTTAGGGGATACGAGTTTGCTGCTTGGGTGTTAATTACTTTGTACCGGCCTTATTGTGGTGACAATTCGGGTTTGCTGTTCATTCATACGGATATGATCTGGCAGGGATAGGTGTTTGTCGCTTATTCAAGAGAGATTGTCTGCCATATGTTTATTGTTTCATTGAGTTGGCTAAAAATGCTGCCGTTATAGGGTCAACAAACGGGTGAGTAGGTTAGGCTTAAACTTATAGCAGGAATCGTATTATACTCTGGCGCCGCACTGACGACGGACAGATAGAATGACAGAGAATCGCGATTTACATTGGATGCAATTGGCCATGGAGATGGCGCAAAAGGCGGAAGCCCTCGGTGAAGTACCGGTAGGAGCCGTGCTGGTCAAAGATGACCAGCTTATTGCCTGCGGCTGGAACCAACCTATTGCCGCCAACGACCCCTGTGCCCACGCGGAAATTCTCTGTCTCAGGCAGGCGGGCAGTCAACTGGAAAACTACCGTCTGCTGGATACTACCCTCTATGTGACGCTGGAGCCTTGTGCCATGTGCGCTGGGGCCATGGTGCATGCCAGGGTGGGGAGATTGGTATACGGGGCTGCCGATCTTAAAACTGGCGCGGCTGGTTCAGTGTTGGATCTGGTGCGTCATCCCCTGTTCAATCACAAGTTGGCCGTCAGTGCCGGGGTGATGGAACAGGAGTGCAGCGAACAGTTGAGCGCCTTTTTCAGGCGACGCAGACAGGAGCAGAAGGCATTGAAGCAGGCAAGGAAACTTAATCTGCCTGCTGCAGAAAACTGAAGAAAAGTTTGTGACGGTTGAGAATGCGTTTGTGACGGGTTTTAACCAGGCTGCGGCGACGGGCCATTGCATTGTTAATAGTCTTTCTTTTCATAAGCTTACCTTAAGGTGTGTTCGTAAGTTTTTTGCATCAATGACAAGCTAACAGCTTATTTAAGCTTGCGCCAGCCCCAAAGGGCGGCTTGTGTATAAAAGCCAGACTGTTTGGCGCGAAAATGAGTGGTATGCAGGATTTTCAGTCGGGCTGGGCGCCACTGAGTTCGGTTGCTTCCTCGCTCTGTAGTTGCGCCTTAGCCTGGGTTTCTTGCTGGGCCTGTTCTTTAGCCAGCATTTCCTGCTTGGCTTGATTGTCTATCCACACCAGGGTGTCGTAGTAACGGCGAATACTGTTTACATAGTGCACCGCCTCGTTACCTCTGGCATAGCCATAGCGGGTATTTTGGTAGTATTTGCGCTTTTGCAGCAAGGGTAATACCTGCTTGAGATCTTTCCAGGCGCTGGGATTAAGGCCTCTGGCCTGTGCCAGCTTACGGGCATCCTCCACATGGCCATAGCCTATGTTGTATGAGGCGAGGGCAAACCACATCCGCTCCTCCTCTGGAATAGACTCAGGCAGGCGTACCAAAATGTCGCTCAGATAGCGGGCGCCGCCACGGATGCTTTGTTCGGGATCGAGGCGATTCTCCACTCCCAACTGTTTGGCGGTTGCCAGTGTTAGCATCATCATGCCGCGCACACCGGTCGGTGAACGAGCCCTGGGATTCCAGTGCGACTCCTGATAACTGGTGGCGGCCAGCTTGCGCCAGTCGAGTTCACCGGCATAGGTTTCAAACAGATGGCGGTACTTGGGCAGCTTGCTGTCAACCGCGCGGATAAAGGCGCGGGTGTCGACATAGTCGAAACGTTTGACATGGCCAAAGTATTTTTCCACCAAGTGTTCCAGCGTGCCGTCTCTTTGTTCCTGGTGCCAGAAACGCAGCAGTTGGCTCATCAGCTGATCGCTGCCTCTGGGGGGCAACAGCCAGACCACAGCCTGTTGCTGCTCCAGCACCTGGCCGTATCTCAGCTCAGGCATAAAACGGCGATTGATATTAATGCTGGTGGAATCTGAAATGGTATAGCTGAGCTCGCCGCTGGCTATCATGCTCAGCAGCTCTTCATTATCTTTATCTGCAACCTGTTGCCATTCCAGGTTGGGATTATCTGTCTTGAGTCGGTTGAGGGTTTCCACAAACGACGAGTCGGCTATTACAGTGACAGGCGCATCCAGGGCGTTGAGATCTTTGGGGACAGGAGTGCCGGCGCGGTAGACCATCACCTGATTGACCCGATAAAGCGGCGGTCCGAGACGAAATTGCTGTCTACGACTGCGGGTATCCGACAGCCCGGCGGCAATCAAATCAATTTCATTTTGCTTTAGCGCCTGGTAAAGCTCACTGATATTGCCATAGGGCTTCATTTCCAGCGGCTTGCCGAGAAAGTCGGCAAAGCGCGCCGCCATCTCATAGTCAAACCCAGTGTTTCCTTGAGTAGAGGAGACAAATATTTGTGGGCCATAGAGGGTACCCACCCTGAGCTCTTTGATTTCTTTCACCGCCGGGGTTACCTGAGTTTCATCCACGACAGCTTGCCGACAGCCGGCCAGCAAGATGATCAGGGTGAGAGTCGCGGTAATTCGTTTCATTATCTATCGGTAAAAGCCTTTAGTCTGTGGTTTGCTGCCGGGATAGGGCTTATCCCCTATGTCTGATATGTTTGTAAACAAATTCAATGAATTGTGTATTGGTTTTCGGCGCTGTTTCCTGCTGATTTAGGCGAAGGTTTTGCGCCGGAGGGTATATTACCCCATAGGATTACTTTATATCACAGGAAACACTGTTTTGAGCAAAGTCTGAGGTGATTTGTAGGGCGCATTTACCTATAATAGCGCCACCTCTGACCCTGTAATTATAAATAATAAGGTGATAAGACGTGATGGAGATCATCCGCGGAGCCCCCGCACTCTCGGCATTCAGAGTGCAAAAGCTGATGCAGGCCTGTGAAGTCGCCCAGCTTCCGGTAAAGCAAATCTATGCCGAATACGTTCATTTGGCTTATCTGAGCGAAGCGCTCAACCCCGATGACCAAGCGCAGTTGAGTAAGATTCTCACCTACGGTCCGGCCATCGAATCCCACGAACCCCAAGGCATTCTCCTTTTTGTTACTCCCCGTCCCGGTACTATTTCTCCCTGGTCATCCAAAGCCACCGACATTGCCCACAACTGCGGCCTCAAGCAGGTAAAACGCCTGGAGCGCGGGCTGGCTTACTATGTGGAATCCGACACACTGAGCGGCGAACAGCTCAAGAGCCTCAAGGCGCTGCTGCACGACCGCATGATGGAAGTGGTACTGGACAGCTTTGAAGCGGCCGATATGCTGTTTGCTCGCACTGAGCCCAAACCTTTTGTCAGCGTCAACATTCTCGGCGAAGGCCGCCGGGCGCTGGAAATCGCCAACCGCGAAATGGGCCTGGCGCTGGCCGACGATGAAATCGACTACCTGGTCACCAATTTCCTGCGTCTTGAGCGCAACCCTAACGACATTGAACTTATGATGTTCGCCCAGGCGAACTCAGAGCACTGCCGTCACAAGATCTTCAACGCCGACTGGACCATTGACGGCGAAGTGCAGCCCAAGTCGCTGTTCAAGATGATCAAGAATACCTATGAGAAGACCCCGGACTATGTGTTGTCGGCCTATAAAGACAACGCTGCGGTAATGACAGGTTTTGAAGCCGGGCGTTTCTTCCCCGACAGTGACGGCGTTTATCGTTATCACACAGAGCCGATGCATATTCTGATGAAGGTGGAGACCCACAACCACCCGACCGCCATTAGTCCCTATCCTGGTGCAGCCACCGGCTCGGGCGGTGAAATCCGTGACGAAGGCGCTACCGGCCGCGGCTCCAAGCCCAAGGCGGGTTTGACCGGCTTCAGCGTATCCAACCTCAAGATCCCGGGCTTTGTGCAGCCTTGGGAAGGCGACTACGGCAAGCCGGACCGGATTGTGACTGCCTTTGACATCATGATTGATGGTCCTCTGGGCGGCGCCGCTTTCAACAACGAATTCGGTCGTCCGGCCCTGCTGGGATACTTCCGCACCTACGAGCAGCAGGTTTGCAGCCACAATGGTGTCGAGGTGCGCGGTTATCACAAGCCTATTATGCTGGCTGGTGGCCTTGGCAACATTCGCGAAGAGCACGTACAGAAAGGGGAGATCTCCTTAGGCGCCAAGCTGATTGTACTGGGTGGCCCGGCGATGAACATTGGCCTTGGCGGCGGCGCGGCTTCCTCCATGGCGTCCGGCCAGTCCAGTGAAGATCTGGACTTTGCCTCGGTGCAGCGGGAAAACCCGGAAATGGAGCGCCGCTGTCAGGAGGTTATCGACCGCTGCTGGCAGATGGGCGATGCCAACCCAATCCAGTTTATTCACGATGTGGGCGCCGGTGGTTTGTCCAACGCCTTCCCTGAGCTGGTAAGCGATGCCGGTCGCGGCGGTAAGTTTGAGCTGCGTAACGTGCCTTCCGATGAGCCAGGCATGAGCCCGCTGGAGATCTGGTGTAACGAATCCCAGGAGCGTTATGTCCTGTCTGTGGCAGCCGAAAACCTCGATACCTTCGCCGCCATTTGTGAGCGCGAGCGCGCGCCATTTGCCGTGGTGGGCGAGGCGGTTGCCGAGCAGCACCTGAGCCTGAGCGACGAGCACTTTGACAACAAGCCTATCGACTTGCCGCTGGAAGTCTTGTTGGGCAAACCACCGAAGATGAGCCGAGATGTAGTGAGTCAAAAGGCGCAGTCTGCGGCGCTGGATGAAGCTTCCATTGATCTCGCACAAGCCGTTAAGCGGGTGCTGACTCTGCCAACTGTTGCCGACAAGAGCTTCTTGATCACCATAGGCGATCGCACGGTAACCGGCTTGGTGAACCGCGATCAGATGGTCGGCCCCTGGCAGGTACCTGTGGCGGATTGCGCCGTTACCGCCGCCTCGTTCGACAGTTATGTGGGCGAAGCCATGTCCATGGGCGAGCGCACTCCGCTGGCCTTGCTGGATTTTGGCGCCTCGGCGCGGATGGCCGTGGCCGAATCCTTGCTGAACATGGCCGGTGCCGATATCGGCTCACTGAAGCGCATTAAGCTGTCGGCCAACTGGATGTCTGCAGCCGGTCACCCGGGTGAAGATGCCGGCCTCTATGAGGCGGTCAAGGCAGTGGGCGAAGAGCTGTGCCCTGAGCTTGAACTGACCATCCCTGTGGGCAAAGACTCGATGTCGATGAAGACCGCCTGGGAAGACAAGGGCGAGCAGAAGGCGGTTACCGCACCTATGTCGCTGATCATCACCGCGTTCGGTGCGGTGCGCGACATTCGCAATACCGTGACTCCTGAGCTGCGTACCGACAAAGGCGAAACCGTATTGCTGCTGGCCGATCTGGCCAAGGGCAAGACTCGTCTGGGCGGTTCCTGCCTGGCGCAGGTGTTCGGTGAGCTGGGGGATATTGCGCCGGATCTGGATCAGGCAGCCGTATTGAAAGGTTTCTTCGAGGTGACTCAGCAGTTGGTGGCCGAGCGGAGTTTGCTGGCTTACCACGACAAGAGTGACGGCGGTCTGTTCACCACCTTGGTGGAAATGGCCTTCGCCGGTCACACTGGCCTGAAGGTGGATATTTCTGCGCTGGCCGGCAGCGCCCTGGCGCGCCTGTTCAACGAAGAGTTGGGCGCTGTGCTGCAGGTGAGCAAAGATCAAGCCGCCGAGATTATCAAGGCTTACACTGGTGCCGGTGTGGATTGTCATCCGATAGCAGAGCTGAGTGACGATGGCCGCATCCGTATCCAGGATCAAGGTGCTGAAATTTATAGTGCTTCACATACCGAGCTGCGTAAGCTCTGGTCTGAAACCACCTATAGAATGCAGGCGCTCAGGGACAACCCTGAGTGTGCCCGTGAAGAGTTTGACCTCAAGCTGGATGAAACCGATCCCGGCCTCACGGTCAACTTAAGCTTTGATCCGGCAGAAGATGTTGCCGCGCCTTATATCCTCAAGGGCGCTGCACCCAAGATGGCGATTTTGCGTGAGCAAGGGGTCAACTCGCATATTGAGATGGCAGCCGCCTTCGAGCGTGCCGGTTTTGAAAGCCGCGATGTGCATATGTCGGATATCCTCAGTGGCCGTATCAGCCTGGAAGAGTTTCAGGGACTGGTGGCCTGTGGTGGCTTCTCTTACGGTGATGTACTGGGCGCCGGTGAAGGTTGGGCCAAGTCCATCCTGTTCAACAGCCGTGCCCGTGAGGACTTCAGCCGCTTCTTCGAGCGTGCCGACAGCTTTGCCCTGGGTGTTTGTAATGGTTGCCAGATGCTCTCCAACCTCAAGGAGATCATTCCGGGTACCGAGCATTGGCCGCACTTTGTCCGTAACCGCTCTGAACGCTTTGAAGCGCGTTTCAGCCTGGTGGAAGTGCAGCAAAGCCCATCGCTGTTCTTCAGCGGTATGGCCGGCTCCAGAATGCCGATTGCCGTTTCCCACGGGGAAGGGCGTGCCGAGTTTGCTTCAGCTGCCACCATGGCAGCAGCCGAGCAGAGCGGTACTGTGGCGCTGCGTTATGTCAACGGTAAAGGTGAGGTGGCCAGCTTGTATCCACAGAACCCCAACGGCTCACCCAACGGCTTATCCGGGATCTGTAGCCTGGATGGCAAAGTCACCATCATGATGCCCCACCCTGAGCGGGTATTCCGCACAGTCGCCAACTCCTGGCATCCGGAAAACTGGGGCGAAGATAGCCCTTGGATGAGAATGTTCCGTAACGCCAGAGTGAAGTTGGGATAAGGTTAAAAATCATCCCATAAAGGGTAAAAAAAGGCGGGTATTTATAACCCGCCTTTTTTATTTGACTTTTGTCCTACAGGAAAAGCTTCATATCATCAATAGCTTGCACTTTGTTCAATATATTCTTATGTGTTGAAGTGTCAAAATGTACGCTTTACAGCGCTTAGTAGGCTAAAGCCGGTCTAAGACGGCAATCTCTTTTCATTGGTTCCTGTTATGAAAAAGCCCCATAGGTAACCCTATGGGGCCGTTTTGCGCTAACAAAACTTCAAGACAAGCCTATATTCAACTGTGATCAGTACACCAATTGAGACTTATAAAGTTCAGCAAAAACAGGCTTGTACCAGTTAACCAGACGTTCGAAAAATTTTTTCATAGCAATATCTCCACACAAAGTTCAATCATTGTGCGCGGAGGAAGGTCTGCAGATATCGATATCGACCGACCTGAGCGTCTCCTTAACACAGGCTATATAGTAGTCAATTATATCGAGCTTATCAAACGAGAAATAATACATAATAAGATTAGTAAAACTAATGCCTTATTTGGTTGTGTTTTTTGGCTATTTTATTTTTATTATTTTTTACCAATTAAAACAATTAGTTGACGTTATGTTTGTTTGGGTTTTAATTTTTATCGTTAGCATATTTAACTTGCAGATTTGTTAAAAAGTTTATTTTGCCAGGTTTTTGTTTAAATTTTTCTGAAACTGCCAAAAAGTGAGGTTATGTTGTATTGCTGTAAAGCCTCTAGCATATTGCTTGTGGCTTGTCAAGCTGTTTTCTTGGTGCCTGTGTCCCTTACCGCAAAACCCAGCTAAAGGCCGGAGTTTGATTGATTTGCGTCAAATTCAAGTGGTATAAAATCAGGGCAAATCTTAGCTGAACTAATAGCGCAAGTGACTGATATTAAATAATTTGCAAATATTAGAACACTGGCAAATGCTGATGCTGATCGCATAAGTCTGCAAAAGCGTGATTCGCCTCTCGCTCTGGCTGGAAAAAGCCGATTTTTGAGCCTTTGGAAGGCAAGGGAGAGGCAAGGCGAATCATTTGGGTGGTTTATCCGGGTTTCCGGGTAGATAAGAAATTAATGAACTAAGCTATCCAACTCACCTCCCGCTGTCTTTGATGGGGATCTAAAGGCAGTGGGCGGAGCACCATGTAAGGAGTCACAAATGATAGTTGAAGAAGTCGTTGAGCTATCGCGCTTTCAATTTGCGCTGACAGCCATGTATCACTTCTTGTTTGTTCCTTTGACTTTGGGTCTTGCCTTTCTGCTGGCAATCATGGAATCACTTTATGTGATGACTGATAAGCAGATCTACAAGGACATGACCAAATTCTGGGGCAAGCTTTTTGGTATTAACTTTGCCCTGGGGGTTACCACAGGTCTGGCAATGGAGTTCCAGTTTGGTACCAACTGGTCTTATTACTCACACTATGTGGGTGACATTTTTGGTGCTCCTCTCGCCATCGAGGGTTTGATGGCATTCTTCCTGGAATCCACTTTCGTGGGTATGTTCTTCTTCGGTTGGGACAGATTCTCCAAGCGTCAACACCTGGCAGTAACCTGGTTGGTGGCCTTGGGAAGTAACTTGTCTGCGCTGTGGATCCTGGTTGCCAACGGCTGGATGCAAAACCCTGTGGGTAGCGTGTTCAACTATGAAACCATGCGCATGGAAATGACCAGTTTCGCAGACGTGGTACTCAACCCTGTTGCACAGGTTAAATTTGTCCACACTGTGGCCTCCGGTTATGTGGCTGGTGCCATGTTTGTTCTGGCTATCAGTGCCTACTACATCCTCAAGAAGCGTGACTTACCTTTTGCCCGCCGTTCTTTCGCTATTGCAGCTAGCTTCGGTATGGCTTCTATTCTGTCCGTTATCGTTCTGGGTGACGAATCCGGCTACAAGGTTGGTGAAGCTCAGCGGGTCAAGCTGGCCGCAATCGAAGCTGAATGGCATACAGAACCTGCTCCAGCAGCCTTTACTGCCGTTGGTTTCCCTAATCAGGAAACTATGCATACCGACTATGCCATCAAGATCCCATACGCCATGGGTATTATCGCCACTCGCTCTATTGATGAAGAAGTGACAGGTATCAAGGATCTGGTTGCGGAACACGAAGTTCGTATCCGTAACGGTATGAAGGCTTATGCTTTGCTTGAGCAGCTGCGTGCCGCCAAAGCCGACCCTGCTATTGAAGAAGACCCTGCGGTTCGCGCAGCCTTTGAAGAGCAGAAAGTTGATCTAGGTTATGGCCTGCTGCTGAAGCGTTACACAGACAAAGTGGTTGATGCCACCGAAGAACAGATTAAGGCTGCCGCGCTGGATTCTATCCCAAGTGTTGCACCACTGTTCTGGAGTTTCCGTATCATGGTTGCCCTGGGTGTTGTGATGTTAGTGGTGTTTGCTGCCGCATTCTGGCAGAGCACTCGTCACCAGATTGAAGAGAAGAAGTGGGTCCTCAAGGCCGCGCTTTACAGCTTACCTCTGCCTTGGATTGCCATCGAGTGTGGTTGGTTTGTAGCTGAGTATGGTCGCCAGCCTTGGACTATTTCAGAAGTGTTGCCGACCTTTGTGTCTGCATCCAGTCTGACCGTGAGTGATCTCTGGTTCAGTATCATCAGCATTACTCTGTTCTACACTGTGCTGCTGGTTATCGAACTCTTCCTGATGTTCAAGTTTGCGCGCCTGGGTCCCAGCAGTCTCAAGACCGGCCGTTATCACTTTGAAAAACTAGAAGCCTGAGCAGAGGGATTTCATTATGTTTGATTATGAAATAGTAAGATTTGTCTGGTGGTTGTTGGTTGGCGTTTTGCTTATTGGCTTCGCTGTGACCGATGGCTTTGATATGGGGGTTGGTGCCTTGTTGCCAATCCTCGGTAAAGACGACACTGAACGTCGGATCATGATTAACACGGTTGCTCCTCATTGGGATGGTAACCAAGTATGGTTGATTACCGGTGCCGGTGCTTTGTTCGCCGCCTGGCCAACTGTGTACGCCGTATCATTCTCCGGCTTTTATGTCGCCATGATCTTAGTGTTATTGGCGCTGTATCTGCGTCCTGTGGGTTTTGACTATCGCTCCAAGATAGAAGACCCACGCTGGCGCAAGAGCTGGGATTGGGCCTTGTTTGTCGCCGGTTTTGTACCGCCACTGATCATAGGTGTTGCCTTTGGTAACCTGCTGCAAGGTGTTCCGTTCAGCTTTGATGAATATATGCGTGCCCATTATGATGGCGGCCTGCTGGGTCTGCTTAATGGCTTTGGCTTGCTGGCCGGTCTGGTCAGTGCCTGTATGTTCATGATGCAGGGTGCTTGCTGGCTGCAGATGAAGACAGAAGGTGAGCTACGCAATCGCGCCGCTGCTGCCGCTCAGTTAACTGCTGTGCTGCTGATCGTGTTGTTCGGGGCTGCCGGTGTTTGGCTGGCTACCGGCATCGACGGTTATGTGGTGACTTCGGCTCTGGATACTAACGCAGTATCTGACCCAACACAGAAGACAGTTGAAGTGGTTGCCGGTGCCTGGTTGGCCAATTACGACAAGTATCCATTAACTATGTTGTTCCCGGCACTGGGCCTGTTGGCACCTGCCTTGGTACTGCTGACCAGCCGTTTCGGCCGTAGTGGTTTTGCCTTCCTGTTCAGCTCACTGGCCATTGCCGGTATTATCCTGACTTGCGGCGCAGCTATGTTCCCATTCGTGATGCCTTCATCACTGGATCCTAACGTCAGCTTGACCATGTGGGATGCTACTGCCAGCCAGATGGCACTGAACGTTATGACTTGGGTGGCAATTATCTTTGTTCCTATTGTGCTTAGTTATACTTGTTGGACCTACTTCAAGATGTATGGTCGCTTGAATCGCAAGCACATTGAAAACAACAGCGCATCACTGTACTAAGGAGCCTGAATTATGTGGTATTTCACTTGGATACTCGGCATTTTATTGGCTTGTTCTTTCGGCATCATCAATGCTCTCTGGCTGGAAAATACAGAGAACATGGATAGAGATACTGAAGATAAGTGATAGCTTGAGTTAAACTCAAAGGCCTCCGCTCTGCGGGGGCTTTTGTCTTTTTAAGGGGGCTATGGTGGCAAATGATAAGCTTGAGTCGAGAGGGCCGCAGCAGGTCAGCGAAACCGAGGCAGTCGAGCTGATCAAAAACTGGCTCAAGCAAGACAGGATGCGGATGCAGGCACTTGAGTGTGTTGCAAACCTTGGGCCTATTGATGCCTGGCTGGCGGCGGGGTTTGTTCGTAACCTGGTGTGGGACAAGTTGCACGGCACTGTATCCAGGCTCAGCGATATAGATGTGATCTACTATGAGCCAAACGACACCTCGGAAGTCACCGACAAGGCCTATGAGGCCAAGTTGGTCGCCGCGCTCGACTTACCTTGGTCGGTAAAGAACCAGGCCAGAATGCACCTCAAAAACAATCATCAGCCTTATGCTTCAGTGTCTGATGCCATGAGTTATTGGCCTGAGCAGCAAACCGCGTTGGCTGTCAGGTTGAGGGCAGGGGAGCTGCAACTGCTTAACCTATTCCCGCTCGGCCATTTATTTGCGCTGGAACTCAGCCCTAACCCCAAGAGCACTCCTGGGGTGTTTGAGAGTCGGCTCAAGGCCAAGAATTGGTTGGCAGACTATCCGTTATTAAAGACTCCGTTAATAAAAACTCCATTACTCGAAACATTGTTCTAGGCTCACACACTCAAGCGCCTGTGGCTCCATTATTTTCGTTGAATCCCTCCTCACTTGAACACTTGGCTTGCTGTTATTTCAGATGAATATCTTCTGTCGAGTGGCCTCCATTTTTGATTTTTGTTCTCAAATATTCGTTGATCTCTCCGACATGTTTTAGTTGAAAATACCGCTTAAAGAACATTTTTTAGCATTTATATCTGAAACCGGTTGTTAAGTTTTGGTTGCTTTTTGTTTGGGTGCGTCTGTTCGAAAAATGTACTTTTATTTCACTTTAGGGATAGTGAAGTTTTGAGCTGGCTCACTTAATTTAAAGGTGCAATATCAATAAATCTTTGGTTTGTGTGATCTGTTTCGCGCTTGGGCTATCTAAAACTAGGTATCACTCAAAACGCTTGATGCAGATCAAAAATGTGAAGGGTTAAATCTGGCAGTGTGGCCTCAGTTGTTATGGATGTAATAAAAAACAAAGCGCTGTGTTGTCGCTACGGAGTGAGATGATGAAAAAAAATATCGTATCAGGATTGATTGCCGCTGCCCTTTTTTCCACTGTTGCTGCCCCTGCGCTGGCTCACAAGGCCGGTGACTTTATCGTTCGTGCCGGTGCCGTTGTAGTCGCCCCGGATGAATCCAGCCAAAATGTTGTTACCCCGGATCTGGGAAACCTTGGCACCTTTAGTGTGGACAATAACACCCAGTTGGGTCTGAACTTTGGTTATATGCTGACAGATAACTTTGGTATCGAACTGCTGGCCGCGACCCCATTCAGCCATGATGTTTCTCTCGGAGAGCTGGGCAAGATTGCCGAAACCAAACACCTGCCACCTACCTTGGTAGCCCAGTACTATTTCGGTAATGCCGAGTCCAAGCTGCGTCCTTACGTGGGTGTCGGTGTTAACTACACCAATTTCTTCGACAATGAATTTACCAATGATGTCGGTGGCAAACTCTCGGATCTGAGTATGAGTAACTCTTGGGGCTGGGCCGCGCAAGTGGGTCTGGATTATCAAATCAATGATAATTGGTTGGTGAACGCTTCAGTTTGGTATGCCGAGATCAGTACTGATGTTAAGTTCAACTATCACTATGGCACCAGCAATAGTGAAGTTGCTGCTGTGACTATCGAAACCGATATCGATCCTTGGGTCTATATGGTCAGCATAGGTTACACTTTCTAACTTCTTCCAAGCCCAAGCTCCCAACCCAAGAGCTCTCAACCATAAAAAAGGCGCCTCCGGCGCCTTTTTATGAAAAACAATAAGAAGTTTATTTTATCTCTATTGCCCTCTGCGTTTCTTCACCTTCCAGTGGCGAGTGTTGTAGATAAACTCGGGCAGCAGTTTGGTGAGCCAGGCAACCGTCGCCCAGCGTTTGGTGACATAGACCCGGCGTTTGCCTTTTTGCAGGGCGCGGATGATTTGCCCGGCTACCACATCTACGGGTGATAACCACAGCTTACTTTGTTGCAGCGCGGCCTTATCCAGCAATCCCAATTGAATATCCGTAATGGTGATCGGTAGCTTGAGCCTTTGGGCATGCATGGAAAGCCCTTCGAGATAGTTCATTCCAAAGGCTTTGGAGGCATGAAAAGCCACGCTGGGGCCACCGCGAAGACCGGCAATGGAGTTGATAGCCGCAAGCTGGCCATAACCCTGTTCGCGAAACAGCATGAAAGCTGTGTTGCAGACGGCGGCAAAGCCACGGACATTGACACTGATGATCTCATCTTCAAGCTGCCAGGGCAGATCCGGATGATAGGAGTTGAGTCCGGTATTGACCAACACCAGATGTGCCCCCCCCAACTGTTGCCAAATCTGTTCCAGCTCGGCTATCAAGGTTTGCGGTTTATCTATGTCCAGGCCAAACACTTGAGCCTCGGTTGCCAGGGTGGCGGCAAACTCTTTCAATGAGTCGGGATCCTGTGCCAGCAATGCCAGTTTAGTGCCTTCATCGGCCAGGCGGCGGGCTATTTCACGGCTGAGGAGTGAGCTGGCGCCCACAATAATCGCAGTTGCTTGTGTCATAAGGATATTTGAACTCAAAAATGGAGTCCTATGATAGGATTATCCTCACAGGTTCTCAATGATTAAACTTGGATGTATAGACATCCAGAAGTCTTTGTGTATGATTAGGAGCTAGCAATGAAAATGACAGGCAACTGGCTGCGCATGCCAATGATGGCGGCTGTAGCAGGAATGATGGCACTCACAGGTTGTGCAACCCCGAATGCCACAGTCGAAATTGATGGCGATGTCTGGTACCGCGAGCGCATTGCCCTGCCACCGGAAGCCGTGTTGACGGTTCAGGTTCAGGATGTTTCCAAGGCGGATGCTCCGGCAGAAGTGCTGGCGGTTATTCAGCGCGACAGCGTAACCAGCCCAACGCCTTTTAAGTTCATTCTTGCCCGGGATCAGTTCCAGAGTGGCCACAGCTATAGTATCAGTGCCAGGATCACCCTTAAGGATGACTTACTCTTTATCAATACCCAGGCCTATCCTGTCAATATCGACAAGGTTGAGCCGGTATCCGTCATGGTGCAAAAGGTAGGGCGCTAACAGGTATACCAAGCCAAGCGCCTTGCCCTGAAAGTTCAGGAGAGGCGCTTTATGCCCGTAAGAATACCCGATAACCTGCCAGCCGCCGGTGTGCTTGAGTCGGAGAACATTTTTGTTATGTCCGAGAGCCGGGCGGCAATGCAGGATATACGGCCGATGAAGGTGTTGATCCTCAATCTGATGCCCAACAAGATTGAGACAGAAACCCAGTTGCTGCGGCTGTTGGGCAACACTCCGTTGCAGGTGGATATCGACCTGCTCAGGATCCACGACAAAGAGTCGAAACATACGCCGAGCGATCATCTCAATACCTTTTACCGTGACTTTGAAGATGTACGCCATCGCAACTATGACGGCCTGATCATCACAGGCGCCCCCCTGGGACAGCTGGATTTCGAGGAGGTCACCTACTGGGATCATATCCGCGAGATTATCGATTGGTCACAGGAGCATGTTACCTCGGTACTGTTTCTCTGCTGGGCGGCCCACGCCGGTTTTTATCACCTGTATCAACTCGAGCGCAAGATCCTCGCTGAAAAATGCTCCGGGGTTTATCAGCATAGGCGTATTCGCGCCCACGTGCCCTTGCTGCGCGGCTTTGATGATGAGTTTTATGCTCCGCACTCCCGCTATGCCCAGATGGATGTGGACGAGCTTAGGGCGCATCCCGAACTGACAGTGCTGGCTGAGTCAGAGCAAGCCGGTGCCTATCTGGTGATCAGTAAGGATAATCGCAACCTGTTTGTGATGGGGCATCCAGAGTATCGCAAGTCGACCCTTAAAGATGAGTACCAAAGAGATCTGGCGGCCGGGTTGGCGCCCAAGATCCCGCAAAACTATTTTCGCAACGATGACCCAGAGGCTGAAGCGATAGCTCGTTGGTATAGTCACGGTAGTCTGTTGGTGAGCAACTGGCTCAACTATTATGTCTACCAGTTGACCCCTTATGACTTATCGGATCTCAGTGCTATTACGCCCTGGGAACAGAGTAGCTGAGCCGCAACACCAAATGTTTTGTTGGCGGGAGTCGCAGTCTTGTGACTCAAGGAAGGTGCGAACAAGTCCCATGTGTGCTCTGCGCCGGCTTACGGGCCTGGATGCAAGGCGTGGTTCGCAGCAAATGGCCCGAGTCCTTTGCTAGAGGCACAACACAGCAGGCAGGCCTGTAAGCCACGCCCTTCGGGGCTTTCACAGCAACCGGCTCTCTGCGTTATCCGACTTCGCCAGGCCCCGGTATGCCTTCAGTCAGATGCCTTGAACGCCAATTGCTGTGTAAGCCAGAGTGCCACTAGGACTTATTGGCACCTTCCCTAAGTCCTAAAGGGCTTAGCTTATATCAAGCCAGATGGCGTCAGCCTCTACGGCTTTTGCTTCCTTAAACAGATATTTCCTTCTCTAATATTTTCTAAGCTGTAGTGTTTTGGCTTTCTTTCAGGGCACAAGCTGTCATCTTGCTGTAAATCCTCCCTGACAAAAATATCTATAAACGGAGCCTGTATTAGACTAATTAGTACTTGCCTTACGTTCGCGTAAACGTCAAAGTGGCAGCAACAGAGTGCAAATTTGCTGCACCTAACACCGCCGGCCTGCTGTTGGGCCGGTGTTTGGGTGCCCAACAAGGGAGTCAACAATGAGTCGTCCTCAGGATATTGTTATCGTCGCCGCCAAACGAACCGCCATGGGCGGTTTTCAGGGCTGTCTTTCCACAGTGCCTTCTCCTCAGCTGGCGGCTTCCAGCATTAAGGCCTTGATGGAAACCACAGGTGTGAAGGGCGAACAGGTCGATGAAGTGCTGATGGGATGTGTATTGCCGGCTGGCCTAGGTCAGGCCCCTGCCAGACAGGCGGTTTTGGGGGCAGGTTTGCCCCAGTCTGTTGGCGCAACTACAGTCAACAAGGTGTGCGGCTCAGGGATGAAAACCGTGATGCTGGCGCACGATCTTATCAAGGCCGGCAGTGCCAATATTGTGATTGCCGGTGGTATGGAGAGCATGAGTCAGGCGCCGTATCTGCTGGATAAGGCTCGCGGCGGCATGCGCATGGGCCACGGCAAGGTGCTGGATCATATGTTCCTCGATGGGCTGGAAGATGCCTATACAGGGGGCGCCATGGGAACCTTCGCCCAGAAAACCGCCGACGATTTTGGCCTGACCCGTGAAGCCATGGACGCCTTCGCCCTGAGCTCACTGGAAAAAGCCAATGCAGCCATCACCTCAGGTGCCTTCAAGGAGGAGATAGTCCCGGTAACCGTAAGCAGCCGCCGCGGCGATACTCTGATTGATACCGATGAGCAGCCCGGCAATGCCCGCCCTGACAAGATCCCGGCGCTACGGCCCGCTTTTGCCAAAGACGGCACCATTACCGCCGCCAACTCCAGTTCGATTTCCGACGGTGCCGCCAGTTTGATGCTGATGAGCCGTGAGCAGGCCGAAAACCTGGGGCTGGCAGTGATGGCCACCATCAAGGGTCATGCTACCCATTCCCAAGAGCCGGCCATGTTTACCACGGCGCCCGTGGGTGCCATGCAAAAACTCTTGGCACAAACCGGCTGGAGCAAGGATGAGGTCGACCTTTTCGAAATCAACGAAGCCTTCGCCATGGTGACCATGTTGGCCATCAGCGAGTTGGGGCTGGATGCCGCCAAGGTCAACGTCAATGGCGGTGCCTGTGCGCTCGGTCATCCGATAGGTTGCTCCGGCGCCCGTCTGCTGGTGACTCTCATTCATGCGCTCAAGGCCAGAGGCCTCAAGCGTGGTATGGCATCGCTGTGCATAGGTGGCGGTGAAGCCACTGCCATGGCGATTGAGATCTGATATCCCGTCGGCCGCGACAGCGGCCGGCAACAAATTAAAGTAATCAACAAGACAGGACACGGCGCCATCAAAAAGCAGCCACAAGAGCTGTAGGTGCGTCGTCCCACTACCTACAAGGAATTCTTATGAGCACACAAGTCAAGCACTACATAGATGGCGAATTCGTCAACGGTTCCGGCAGCAAGCAGATCAATGTTACCAATCCGGCCAATAATGAAACCATCGCCTTTATCAACTGTGCGACCCAGCCGGAAGTTGAGCGCGCCATCGCCAGCGCCAAGGAAGCCTTCAAGAGCTGGAAGGAAGTGGCTGTTTCCGAGCGTGCTCGGGTAATGCTGCGTTATCAGCACCTTTTGAAAGAGCACCATGATGAGCTGGCTACCATTTTGGCTCAGGAAACGGGTAAAACCTTTGAAGATGCCAAGGGCGATGTCTGGCGCGGCATCGAAGTGGCCGAGCATGCCTGCAACATCGCCTCCTTGCTGATGGGTGAAACGGTTGAGAACGTGGCCCGCAGCATAGATACCTACTCCTACACTCAGCCGCTGGGGGTTTGCGCCGGGATTACGCCATTCAACTTCCCGGCGATGATCCCGCTGTGGATGTTCCCGCTGGCTATCGCCTGCGGCAACACCTTCGTCCTCAAGCCGTCCGAGCAGGACCCAATGACGCCGCAGCGTCTGGTGGAGCTGTTCGAACAGGCCGGGGCTCCCAAGGGCGTGCTGCAGTTGGTTCACGGTGATAAAACGGCGGTTGATGTACTGCTGTCTCACCCGGATATCAAGGCGATTTCCTTTGTGGGCTCTGTGGGCGTGGGTCAGTACATCTACAAGACAGGCACTGACAACCTCAAGCGGGTGCAGGCCTTTGCCGGTGCCAAGAACCACTGCGTGATCATGCCTGATGCCAACAAGCAGCAAGTGATCAATAACCTGGTGGGTGCCTCGGTTGGCGCTGCCGGTCAACGCTGTATGGCGCTGTCGGTCGCTGTGTTTGTCGGCGCCGCCAAAGAGTGGATCCCTGAGCTGAAAGAAGCCCTGTCCAAGGTGCGTCCCGGTCTTTGGGATGACAAGGAAGCCGGTTACGGCCCACTCATCAGTCCGGCCGCCAAAGAGCGGGTGCTCAAGCTTATCGCCGAGGGCAAGGCCGAAGGCGCCGAGTGTCTGCTCGATGGTTCCGACTGCACAGTACCCGGTTATGAGTCAGGCAACTGGGTTGGCCCGACCATGTTCGACAAGGTAACCACGGACATGAGCATCTACAAGGAAGAGATCTTCGGCCCTGTGCTCTGCTGTATGGAAGCCGAGTCGCTGGAAGATGCCATTGAGCTGGTTAACGCCAGCCCTTACGGCAACGGCACCTCTATCTTTACTGCCAGCGGCGCCGCGGCGCGTAAGTACCAGCATGAAATCGAAGTGGGTCAGGTGGGTATCAACGTGCCCATTCCAGTGCCGCTGCCATTTTTCTCTTTCACGGGTTGGAAGGGCAGTTTCTACGGCGATCAGCACGCCTACGGCAAGCAGGCGGTGCGTTTCTACACAGAGACCAAGACCATCACCAGCCGTTGGTTCGAGTCTGATATCGCCTCTGGTCCCAACATGACTATCGCCCTCAAGTAACAGTGTGAGCCCAAGGGCAGCGGCAATGGCCGGTGCCCCTTTTTAATCGCAACAGTAAATAACAAGAGATCCGGCATCACCGGATCACCGCAAGACGCAGAGATCTGCGCACAGGAGTCAAGCATGGATTTCAATCTCAACGAAGATCAGCGCCAATTCGCCGAGCTGGCCCGCCAGTTTGCCGCCGATGAACTGGCCCCATTTGCCGCCAAATGGGATGAGGAGCATCACTTTCCCAAAGACGTGATCCAAAGAGCCGGGGAGCTGGGATTCTGCTCACTCTATTCTCCCGAGTCGGAAGGCGGTATGGGCCTGTCGCGTCTGGATGCCTCGATTATTTTTGAAGAGTTGGCCAAGGGCTGCACTGCCACCACAGCCATGCTGACCATTCACAACATGGCCACCTGGATGGTGACGACCTGGGGCCAGCAAAGTCTGCGGGCCGAGTGGTCTGAAGCGCTGACCACAGGCAGCAAGCTGGCTTCTTACTGCCTGACCGAACCAGGTTCAGGCAGTGACGCTGCTTCACTTGCCACCCGCGCCGAGCGCGACGGCGATGAGTATGTGATTAACGGCTCCAAGATGTTTATCTCGGGCGCCGGCGCCACCGAGCTTTTGGTGGTGATGTGCCGCACCGGTGAGGCCGGCCCCAAGGGAATTTCGGCCATTGCCATCCCGGCTGACGCCAAGGGTGTTATCTACGGCAAGGCCGAGGACAAGATGGGCTGGAACGCCCAGCCAACCAGACTCATTACTTTTGAAAACGTGCGGGTGCCGGTCAATCATCTGTTGGGTGAGGAAGGCCAGGGCTTTACCTTCGCCATGAAGGGCCTGGATGGCGGCCGCATCAATATCGCCACCTGCTCTGTGGGTACCGCTCAGGCTGCACTTGAGCGCGCCACTGAATATATGCATGAGCGCAAGCAGTTCGGCAAACCACTGGCCGCCTTCCAGGCGCTGCAGTTCAAGCTGGCCGACATGGCCACAGAACTGGTCGCCGCGCGGCAGATGGTGCGTCTGGCGGCATTTAAGCTGGACAGCGGCGATCCCGAAGCCACGGCTTATTGCGCCATGGCCAAGCGTTTTGCCACAGATATAGGGTTTGCCGTGTGTGACAGCGCGCTGCAAATTCACGGTGGTTACGGCTACATCCGCGAATACCCACTGGAGCGACATTTCCGTGATGTACGGGTACACCAGATCCTGGAAGGAACCAATGAGATTATGCGCCTTATCATCGCCCGCCGTCTGCTGGATGAGCATGCCGGCGAGATCCTCTAAGGCCAAACCCATTTAACCGAATTGCAAGGAGTCATTCATGTCTTTTTTGATTGAGCATATCGAAGGCCACACGGCTGTTCTGACCATCAACAATCCACCGGCCAACACCTGGACGGCCGAGAGCCTCAATGAACTGCGCCTCAAGGTGGAAGAGCTCAACAATGATCCAGATATCTATGCCTTGGTACTGACAGGGGAAGGGGAGAAATTCTTCTCGGCCGGCGCCGATCTCAAGCTGTTTGCCGATGGTGATAAAGGCAATGCCGCCACCATGGCACGCTGTTTTGGCGAAGCATTTGAAACCCTGAGCGCCTTTCGCGGTGTGTCTATTGCCGCCATCAACGGTTATGCCATGGGCGGCGGTTTGGAAGTGGCATTGGCCTGTGATATCCGTATCGCCGAAGAGCAGGCGCAGCTGGCATTACCCGAGGCCACAGTCGGTCTGCTGCCTTGCGCCGGCGGTACCCAGAATCTGACCGCTCTGGTTGGTGAGGGCTGGGCCAAACGGATGATCCTTTGCGGTGAGCGAATCGATGCCGCCAAGGCCCGTGAGATTGGCCTGGTCGAAGAGGTAGTTGGTAAGGGTGAGGCCCTGAGCGTTGCCATTGCGCTGGCGACCAAGGCTGCCAAGCAGAGCCCATCGAGCGTGACCGTTTGTAAGCAGTTGATCCAGGCCGGACGTAATATGCCAAGAGCTCAGGCGCTGCCGCTGGAGCGTGAGCTGTTTGTGGCTCTGTTTGACACCCAAGATCAGAAAGAAGGGGTCAATGCCTTCCTGGAGAAGCGCGCAGCCAACTGGAAAAACGCATAAGGAGGGCGGTGATATGAGTCATGAAGTGGTATTTCAGACCCTGGGAACCGCCAGCGGCAAGTTGATTGGTGTGGCCACACTCAATGTGGAAAAAGCACTCAATGCACTGAATCTCAACATGGTGCGTTTGCTGGCCAAGCAGTTGGCTGCCTGGAAACAGGATGAACAGATTGCCTGCGTGATCCTCGACGGCAGCGGCGATAAAGCCTTCTGCGCCGGTGGTGATGTGCGGGCGCTGTATCAGGCGCAGCAGGCCAATCCCGGCAGTTACACCCAGGAAGCCCGGGTGTTTTTCGAAGAGGAGTATCGGCTCGACTTTCAGCTGCACACCTTCGGCAAGCCGGTATTGGTTTGGGGCGACGGCATAGTGATGGGTGGTGGTCTGGGGCTGATGATAGGTGCCAGCCACAGAGTATTGACCGAGCGTTCGCGCATCGCCATGCCTGAGGTCACCATAGGCCTTTACCCGGATGTCGGCGGCAGCTATTTTCTCGGCCGCATGCCGGGCAAGACTGGGCTGTTTCTCGGCCTGACCGCCTACAATATGAATGCGGCCGATGCCCGTTATACCGGCATTGGCAATCATTTTCTGGCCTCAACGGATAAAGAGCGCATGCTCGATGCCATGGCGACGGTGAACTGGGGCAATAACACCAGTCTCAACCAGCAGAAGCTGCATGATCTGCTCAATGAACTGGAAACCCAGAGTGAAGAGCGTCCCGGCAGCAGTCGCTTGAAGGGCCATCAGGCCCAGATTGATGAGCTGATGACCGGAGATATGGCCGAAATTCTCGCCAAGATGGAGGCCCTGGAAACCCAAGAGAGTTGGTTGCAGCGTGCCCGTGACACCATGCTGAGCGGCAGCCCGCTTAGCTGGGCGCTGGCCTACGAGCAATCAAGGCTTGGGACTGACATGAGCCTGGCGGATTGTTTCCGCTTCGAGCTGGGGCTCAGCCTCAACTGCTGCGCCATAGGTGATTTTTGTGAGGGTGTCAGGGCGCTGCTTATCGACAAGGACCGTAATCCCAACTGGCGTTACGGCAAGGGCAAGATAGCACCGCAAGAAGCGGTATCTGCCTTGCTCGAGTCACCATTTGAACATGAACACCCATTGGCCGATCTGTAACAGATGCCGGCAAACAAGATTCCAACAGGGAGAGCAAACAGATGACAACAGTGGCTTTTATTGGTTTGGGCAACATGGGTGGGCCGATGGCGGTTAACCTGATCAAGGCCGGGATGACTGTTCGGGTATTCGATCTGGTACCGGCGGCGATGCAGAGCCTGGCAGAGCAGGGAGCTATAACGGCCCAGAGCGCCTGTGGCGCAGCGGCGGGTGCCGATGTGGTGGTAACCATGTTGCCGGCCGGCAAGCATGTTCGTAGCCTGTACCTCGGCAGCGAGCAGCAGCAAGGGCTGCTGGATGTTGTGGCCGAGGGGACCTTACTTATCGATTCATCTACCATAGATGCCGACAGCGCCCGCGCTGTGGCGGCTGCATCGGCCGCCAAAGGGCTTGAATTTGTTGATGCGCCGGTTTCCGGTGGCACCGCTGGGGCCGCGGCCGGTACGCTGACCTTTATCTGCGGCGGCAGCGACGCAGGTTTTGCCAAGGCTAAACCTGTTCTCGAGTGCATGGGCGCCAATATTTTCCATGCAGGCGGTGCCGGCGCCGGTCAGGTTGCCAAAATTTGCAACAACATGCTGTTGTCTGTCTTGATGGTAGGTACCAGCGAGGCACTGAGTCTGGGGATAGATAATGGTTTGGATCCCAAGGTGCTGTCAGATATCATGAAAGTTTCGAGCGGCGGCAACTGGACCTTGGAGAAATACAACCCCTGTCCCGGGGTGATGCCAAGCGTACCATCGTCCAATGACTATCAGGGCGGGTTTATGGTGGATCTTATGGTCAAGGATCTCGGCCTGTCCCAGGAAGCAGCGCTGTCCAGCCAGTCGAGCACTCCCATGGGCGCACTGGCGCGCAGCCTCTATGTCAATCATGCCCGCAAGGGCAATGGTCGTCGCGATTTTTCCAGTATTTTTGAACAATTCAAGCAAGAGAAATAAGGATAACCCAATGGATGTAAAAGGTAAGGTAGTCGCCATCACAGGTGGAGCCGGTGGACTGGGTCTGGCGATGGCGCAGGAGTTGGCCGCAGCCGGTGCCCGTCTGGCGCTGATCGATGTGGATCAGGACCGTCTGGAGCAAGCCTGTGCCCTGATGGGCGAGACCGAAGTGCAGGGTTATGCTGTAGATATCACAGATGAAGAAGATGTGATGGCAACCTTTCAGTACATTCTGGAAGATTTTGGTCAGCTCAATGTGCTGGTAAACAACGCGGGTATTTTGCGTGACGGCATGCTGATCAAAGCCAAAGAGGGCCAGGTGACAGACCGTATGTCGCTGGAGCAGTTCCAATCGGTTATTAATGTAAACCTGAGCGGCAGTTTCCTCTGTGGCCGTGAAGCCGCCGCCGCCATGATAAGCTCTGGCCAGGAAGGGGTGATCATCAATATCTCCAGCCTGGCTCGAGCCGGCAATGTGGGGCAGAGCAACTATGCCGCCTCCAAGGCCGGTGTCGCTGCCATGGCGGTGGGCTGGGCCAAAGAGCTGGCGCGCTACAAGATCAGGGCCGCCGCTGTTGCCCCCGGGGTTATTGCCACCGAAATGACCGCCGCCATGAAACCGGAAGCGCTGGAGCGTCTTGAGAAAATGGTACCGGTCGGCCGTTTGGGTGATGCCGCTGAAATCGCCTCGACAGTTAAATTCATCATCGAAAACGACTATGTCAATGGCCGGGTATTTGAAATTGACGGCGGTATCCGCCTGTAATTCAATGCCTTGAGATCAAGGCCAAAATAGATATCATCCCTGTTCTTTACCGCGTTTTAAACAAGGACAGGGATGATGTTTTCTTCCTCCACCAGGCAGCTTGTTTGTTAATTTTCTTTTGCCATGATGCGCTGCAGCTCTATGTGAACGACGGCGATAAGTTGGTGAATATCTTCTCTGACCCCATGTACTTCTGGCCAGTGAGCGGGATAAAACTGGTGAACGTGCCAGGTTCTTGCAAAAGTTATCATTCTGCAATTGTGAGGGGGAGATACTTGTCCGCTTTGTATTACAGACGTTGACAATTCTTGTCCCGGATTGAACAATCTCCCTAATAAAAGTTAAAAGTACCAGAGGTAACGACACTCACCCATGCATTGGTTGGAGAAACAGATTAAGCGCCTGCTTTTGCTGGTGGGAATCGCGGGTGTCATGGTAATCTATTTTGGATTCTTCTATCTGCTTCTCAGCGGTCGCTCCACTGAACCCATCACCTGGTACTATTTGCTTTCACCTTGGATCTGCATCTTTTTTGGATTATCCAGTTTGCAGCAGTACAGGGTGTTGCAGTGGTTCTGCGCCAAATTTAAATAACAACACAAGACTTACGTTGTAGTAGTTTCAACCTGCCTGTGGGTGGGTGTTGGGGGAAACGAAACCATGATTTTCAATCCCGGAAAGCAAATTTTGGCCGTAGCGCTGATGGTGTTAGTGCTGCAGGGGTGCGGTCAACCTGCGCAGGAGCAACAAGCCCTTGCCGACAATGAGCAGAGGATTAGCGCGGCTTATGGCAGCTGGGTCTCGCCTTTGGGGGCCGCCGAAGTCTACGGCAGTGCCTCGGCAATAGGTGAGCTGCAGAGTGTTGGTGATGCGATTTATTTCTCGGAATCCAGCCCGGCCGAAGGCGGCAAGGTGGGGATCAAGCGTCTTGAAAAAGATGGCAGCATTACCAGTGTGGTGGCGCCGGCCTTTGGTATCGGCAGTCGGGTTCACGAGTATGGCGGTGGCGACTTTCTTGGTATAGGTCAGAGCCTGTTTGTCACCAAGGGGCAGGATCAGCTGTTTTACCGGATAGCGCCGAATCAGGAGGCGCTGGCTCTGACTCCCAATGGCACCCGTCACGGGGAATGTATCTCTTACCCCAAGGGCTCACGGATTATTTGTGTTCGGGAAGATCATCGACAACCGGGTGAGCCCAAGGCCAGTTTGGTGACCATTAACCTGAATTTCTCCGGTGAAGGGGATATCTTTGTCGATGGGCACGACTTTATCAGTTCTCCGGCAATCAATGCCGACAATACTCAGCTTGCCTGGATCACCTGGGAACATCCCAACATGCCTTGGGATAATACTCAGTTGTGGCTTGGGGATCTCAATCGCAAGGGGCAGTTGACTAACATTCGCCAAATCGCACCCGAGCGCAAGGGCGCACTGATGCAACCCCTGTTTAGCCCAAACGGCGTGCTCTACTTTATTGCCGATTATGACAACTGGTGGAACCTCTATCGACTTGATGCCAAAGGCGATATCGAACAGGTTACCCAACTCAAGGCCGAAATCGGCGGCCCTGCCTGGAAGTTGGGGCAGCATGCTTACGCCTTTGAAAATGAAAATACCTTGATAGCCAGTTTCAACAAGGAAGGCGATGCCGGATTGCTGCGACTGGATCTGCAGACCGGGGTTATTGAAGTGCTGGCTGCCGACTTTGCCGATATCAAACAGGTGGTGCAGGGGGCCGACGGGGTTTATTTCGTTGGCAATAGGCCAACACCCGAGCGCGGCATCTATAAGGTTTCCGGCCGCGGTACAGAACTTGTGTATGCACCTAAAATTTGTGGTCTGGATCCCAGATACATCTCCCGCGCCGTCAATGTTGAGTTCACCACCAAAGGGGGAGACAAGGCTCACGGCTATTTTTATCCGCCGGTAAATGGTGATTACCAACCTCTGCCTGATACCCGGCCGCCTCTTTTGATGATGTTGCACGGTGGTCCGACCGCCAGCGCAAATAGGGCATACGACAGCGCCATTCAATACTGGACCAGCCGCGGCTTTGCCGTGTTTGAACTCAATTATCGCGGCAGTACCGGCTTTGGCCGCCAATATCGCCAGAGCCTCTATGGCAACTGGGGCAAGGTAGATGTTGAGGATGCCGTCTGGGCTGCAGGTTTTTTAGTTGACCAAGGCTGGGTCAATGCTGAGAAATTGGCTATCCGCGGCGGTAGTGCCGGTGGCTTGAGCGTGCTTTCAGCCTTGGCTTTCCATGATAAGTTCAAGGCCGGGGTAAGCTATTTTGGGATCAGTGATATCGAGGTGCTGGGCAAGGAAACCCATAAGTTTGAGTCAAGATACTTGGATCAATTGATAGGCCCTTACCCGGAAATGAAGGCTGTGTATCGTGAACGCTCGCCCCTGTATCATCTGCAGGGGTTCAACGAACCTTTGCTGCTGTTGCAAGGGCTTGAAGATAAGGTGGTGCCACCGAGTCAGTCGCAGCATATCTACAAGGCGCTGAAAGACAAGGGCGTACCCACGGCATTTATCGGCATTGAGGGGGAAGGGCACGGCTTTCGTCAGCCCCATAACAAGATACTGGCGCTGGAATCTGAGCTGGTGTTCTACGGCATGGTGTTTGATTTCACCCCGGCGGGCACGCTGCCGACACTGAAGCTGGACAATGCCGAAGCCTTGGCGCGGCCCGGACAACAAGTTGAGTGATAGCTTCAGGCCTGTTTGGTTTCGCTGGACAGGCCATCTATGATGGCGCATTCAGACTGATTGCCGCCGCGGCATTGAGATACCAGTTCGCTCAGTTGGGCATGCAGCGACGCCAGTCTGGCCATCTTGTCTTCCAACGCCTGCAGGTGCCCTTTGGCCAGACGTTTGACATCCTCGGCGCAGCGCTTGGGATTGTGTTTCAGTTGCAACAGATCCCGGCATTCATCCAAGGTAAAGCCCAGCTCGCGGCAGTGCTGTAAAAACTTGAGCGCCTCGATTTCAGCGGTCCGATACTCACGATATCCATTGTCGCCTCTGTGGGCCTCAACCAAGCCTATGTCATGGTAATAGCGGATACTCTTGATACTCAGACCAGTTGCCTTGGCCACTTCGCCTATTTTCATCGCTGAACTCCTGCCCTGTTGGGACTTTTGTGGGCTATTTTGTCGCGCCGCAAGCGCATTGTTGAGAGTCAGAGCACCTTTTATCTCACGGATGATTTTTCGAGCTTGACTCTCCCGTTACTGGAGACTTTAACCTTTATCTCAGTGTTGAGCCAGCCTCGCTTGCGAGGGGCAAAGAGGGGAGTTTCCAATGGACCAGATACAATTCACCATAGCGAATATGAAGTGCGGCGGCTGCGCCCGCAAGATAAAGGCCCTGTTCGCCGATGATACCGGCGTAGAAGCCGCTACCGAGGTGGCAGATAAGTCGTTGACGCTGACATTCGCCCCGGACGCAGAGCTCACCCCCGCCGCGGCGCTGGCGAAACTGAAAGACGCAGGTTATGACGCTGAGCAGGCCGAGATTGCGGCTACCGGCGCCGGTGACAGCGCGCAAGAGCCCAGCCCTGAACCCAGCCTTGAAACCCCTGCCAGCTTTAGCTTTCATGTTGCCGATATGAACTGCGGCCACTGTGAGAGTAAGCTTCGTAAGGCTTTGGCTGATGAGCTTGAGGTAGAAGTCGACCTTAATGGCAAACAGCTGCGGCTGAAAAGTCACAAGAGTACGGCCGAACTGGCCGAATTGATAATCGGCGCAGGCTTTACCCCGCAAACGCTGGAACCTGGCAATACAAGTGAGCCGGAAAACTTCCACTTTTATGTTGGCGATATGACCTGTGGCCATTGTGAGGCCAGTATTCGTAAGGCGCTCAGTGATGAAGCCGAAGTGACGGTCAATCTGAAACAGAAACGGCTTGCACTGAAAAGCCAAAAAACTGCCGCCGAGTTGACCGAGCTGTTAAAGGCCGCCGGGTTTACCGCCGAGCCTTGGCGCGATGAGCATGCCGAGGCTGATACCGAGACTGAGACAGAAGCTCAGGCTGACGCTTTGAAACCGGCAGTGGCCGCAACTACAACTGAAGCTGAAACTAAAGTCGGTAACCATGCCGATAAAGCCGTCAGCCACAAGGCCGCCATGGCTCACTCAGCCAACCCCACACTGCTGTTTGTACCGGATATGAGCTGCGCCAGTTGCGTGGCCAAGATAGAAAAAGCCTTTGCCGCCAAAGAGGTTGAGGCCAGAGTCAATCTCGCCGACAAGCAGGTGAGCGTGGCCGCAGGTTTGCCAGTGGCTGAAGCCGTTGCGCTGCTGCTCTCGGCCGGGTATCGCGCCGAGCCGATAACGGATGCCGCCAGTGCCATGGCCGACAAAGCCGAGCATGATGCCAGGGAATATCGCACCCGGATCAGACAGGCGATCGCCGGTCTCGGGCTGGGGATCCCCTTGATGATCTGGGGCCTGGCCGGTGGTGACATGATGATCCACGATAGCCAAAGCCAACTTATCTGGGGCGCCATGGGGCTGCTGACCTTGTTGCTGCTGGTCACCACCGGGGGCCACTTCTTCAGTGGTATGTGGCGTTCACTCAAGGCCAAGAGTGCCAATATGGATACGCTGATCGGCCTGGGTACGGGCACGGCCTGGCTTTACTCCATGCTGGTGGTGCTTATTCCCGGCTTTTTCCCCGACGGCACCCGTCATGTGTACTTTGAGGCCAGTGTGATGATCCTCGGCTTGATTAACCTTGGGCACGCATTGGAGCTGAGAGCCCGCGGCAAGACCAGTGAAGCGGTGCAGAAGCTTATTGCCCTGCAGAGCAATACGGCCATCAAGATCACCGAAAACGGCGATGAAACCGTGGCCATAGCGGCGCTGGTGGTGGGCGACAAGCTGAGACTGCGCCCGGGTGACAGAGTGGCGCTCGACGGTGAAGTGCTTTCAGGCAATTCGCTGCTCGATGAGTCCATGCTCACAGGCGAACCCATTCCCGTGGCTAAATCCGTGGGCGACAGTCTGAGCGCCGGCACAGTCAATGGAAACGGCAGCCTTATTTACCAAGTTACTGCCGGGCCTGCCGATACCCGTCTGGCGAAGATTATCGCCCTGGTTCAGGAGGCCCAGACCTCCAAGATGCCCATAGGGCGACTGACAGACAAGATAGCCGCCGTGTTTGTGCCTGTGGTGGTGGTGATTGCGCTGCTGGCGGCCATCATCTGGTATTTTGCCGGCCCTGAGCCTGCGCTGTCCCATGCGTTGGTGGTGCTGACCAGTGTACTGATTATCGCCTGTCCCTGCGCCTTGGGGCTGGCGACGCCCATGTCCATCATGGTATCTGTCGGCCGCGCCGCTTCCATGGGGGTGTTGGTGAAAAACGGTGAGGCGCTGCAAACCGCCAGCAAAGTCAGCTGTGTGGTGCTGGATAAGACCGGCACCATCACAGAAGGTAAGCCCGCCGTCACCCAGGTGGATATTTTTGATGATGCCTTTGATGAGCGCGAGCTGCTGCGCGCCGTGGCGAGTCTTGAGCAACACTCGGGCCACCCCTTGGCGGCGGCGCTGCTGGATGCCGCCAAAGCCAAAGAGGTTGTGCTGACTGAGCCGCAGGGGTTTGACTATCGCCAGGGGCAAGGTCTGCTGGGGCAATTTGAAGGCCGGCAGTGGGCGGTCGGCAACAGCAAGTTAATGGACGCACTGGGCATTAGGCTGACCGAGACGCACCAGGCAAGACTGGAGCAGGGGGCGGCGCTTGGACACACCCAGGTGCTGGTGGCCCGAGATAATCAACTGCTGGCGTTGGTGGGGATCAGTGACCCAATCAAAGCCGATGCTAAAGAAGCCATGGCCGCACTCAAGGCCCAGGGCAAACGCTTGGTATTGCTCAGTGGTGATAACCAGGTCACAGCCGAAGCGGTGGCGCGTCAGGTGGGGATTGAGGAAGTCATCGCCGGGGTGTTACCGGATGAAAAGCAATCCTGGGTCAATAAGTTTCAAGCGCAGGGTGAAGTGGTGGCCATGGTTGGTGATGGGATCAATGACGCCCCGGCGCTGATGGCCGCCGATGTCGGCATTGCCATGGGCTCGGGCACAGAGATTGCCATAGAGAGCGCCGACCTGACCTTGCTTAACCCAAGGCTGGGGAGCTTGGCCGGGGCATTTGCCCTGTCGCGGGCGACGCTTGGCAACATCAAGCAGAACCTGTTCGGCGCCTTTATCTACAACACTCTGGGGATCCCGATTGCGGCCGGGGTGCTGTACCCGCTGACAGGGATCTTGCTGAGCCCTGTGGTGGCCGGCGCGGCAATGGCGCTGTCTTCATTGACTGTGGTGACCAACGCCAACCGCTTGCGGCGTCAGTCTTTGGATTAAGCTTTTTCAGCGTTTGAGCCGGGGAAATTGCCCCGGCTTTTTATTGCTTTCTTGTTTTATCGCCTTGTTTTTCCTGTTTAAATAAGGGGTTTGCCTTTGCTCAGCACCAATGCTTGCCGAAAAACGCAGCCTGCAGTCACGGCCTGAGCCCTTAGCCTGTCAAAGCCTTTAGTCTATAAGAGCCTTTGGTCAATATAAGCTTGGGGCTGGATATCGCAGGCCAAGTGAGTCACAGCAAGGGCAACAGGGAACAAGAAAAAATGGGAAGGAGCTGGAAAATGCAATCCAGAAAATTAACCGCGGCAGCTAAGCTGAGTCTGCTAGGCGGCGCCTTACTGCTCAGCGCCATCTCTGTGTCTGCTCAGGCGGGCTGCGGCGAGAAAACCACTGAGTGCATAGTGATCAAGGGTGACAGCCAAAAGACCCTGGAGTGTGAAATCACGGTTTGTGCCAATCTGCACTCATTTCTTAGTCGCTGGCAGTTGGCCGATGGCACCACGCTGAGCACGGATTACACCGATGACAGCGAGAGCATCACTATCAATGGTGAGCCGGGATATGCCTTGCCAGCGGATATTTTGCGCGCTGAACTCGGCTGTTACAGCACTTTTGCCACAAACAAGGCGGAAACTACCTTGGTGTGTGGCCGCGATCTGGATTTTTAATCTGCTTGCAGAAGATTTTTAAAGTCTTTTATAAACAGCTGGTTGCACTGCTTTATCTCGCTGGTTGCATGCGAGTTTGGTTGATAATTCGCGCAGGAATGTTATAGTGCCCGGCTTTATTTACCCGGCCAATCACAGGCCTTGGGCTCTTGGACGCGGCTTTACATAGCCCGGTCCCGCATCTGGATATTTTGGAATCATACAGTGATAACGACAGCTAACATCACCATGCAGTTTGGCGCCAAGCCGCTGTTTGAAAACATCTCGGTTAAATTCGGCGAAGGCAACAGATACGGCCTTATCGGCGCCAATGGCTGCGGTAAGTCTACCTTTATGAAGATCCTTTCCGGTGAGTTGGAGCCAACCTCGGGTAATGTGTCGCTGGATCCCAATGAGCGTCTGGGTAAGCTGAACCAGGATCAGTTCGCCTATGAAGAGCACAGCGTTATCGACACAGTGATCATGGGCCACAAAGAGCTGTGGGCGGTGAAGCAGGAGCGCGATCGCATCTACTCCTTACCGGAAATGAGCGAAGAAGATGGCATTAAAGTGGCCGATCTTGAGATGCAGTTTGCTGAAATGGACGGTTATACCGCAGAAAGCCGCGCCGGTGAGCTGCTGCTCGGGGTGGGTATTCCGCTGGAGCAACATTTTGGCCCCATGAGTGAAGTGGCACCGGGTTGGAAACTCAGGGTGCTGCTGGCACAGGCCTTGTTCTCTGATCCCGATGTGTTGCTGCTCGACGAACCGACCAACAACTTGGATATCGATACCATTCGCTGGCTGCAGGAGATGCTTAACCAGCGTAACAGCACCATGATCATCATTTCCCACGACAGATACTTCCTCAACTCTGTCTGTACCCATATGGCGGATCTGGACTATGGTGAGCTGCGGGTCTATCCGGGCAACTATGATGAATATATGACAGCTGCCTCTCAGGCTCGCGAGCGCCTGGTGGCTGAAAACGCCAAGAAGAAGGCACAGATTGCCGAGCTGCAAACCTTCGTGGCGCGCTTCTCTGCCAACGCTTCCAAGGCCAAGCAGGCCACATCCCGTGCCCGTCAAATCGACAAGATCAAGCTGGATGAGATCAAGGCTTCCAGCCGGGTTAACCCCTACATTCGTTTCGAGCAGGAGAAGAAACTGTTCCGTAACGCTTTGATTGTTGAGAATATGAGCAATGGTTACGATGAGTTGCTGTTCAAGGATGTGAACTTTATCGCTGAAGTGGGCGAGCGTATCGCGATTCTGGGTGAAAACGGTGTGGGTAAGACCACCTTGCTGCGTACTCTGATCCACGAGTTGCCACAAAAGAGCGGTACCATTCAATGGTCTGAAAACCATCGTATCGGCTACTACGCCCAGGATCATGCCAGCGACTTTGAAAATGATATGAACCTGTTCGACTGGATGGGTCAGTGGCGTCTGGAAGGCGATGACGATCAGGCGGTGCGTTCAGTGCTGGGCCGTATGCTGTTCAGCGCCGACGACATCAAGAAATCTGTCAAGGTACTGTCCGGTGGTGAGCAGGGGCGTATGCTGTTTGGCAAGCTGATGCTGCAAAAGCCCAATATTCTGGTGATGGACGAACCAACCAACCACCTGGATATGGAATCGATTGAGTCGCTGAACAACGCCCTCGAACTCTATGAAGGCACCTTGCTGTTTGTCAGCCATGACCGCGCCTTCGTGTCATCTCTGGCCAACCGTATCATAGAGATAAGCTCTGAGCGCGTGACCGACTTCAAGGGCACTTATGATGAGTTCCTGGCCAGCAAAGGCATTGAAGCCTAAGTCTTTTATGGCGAGCTTGGTTTAACACCAAGTGAAAAAATCACAATAAACAAGGCCGGTTCATTGAACCGGCCTTGCTGTTAATGGCTTTAAACAGAAGCACGCCGACTTATTCTCCTGAGGCATCAAGCATCTGGGTGCGGATCAAAGGTCTGCGACCATTGCCTTCTTGAGTAGCAACACCACAACAATATCATTTGAACTTTATAACCGATTCACTTGAGTCGTTTTTGTTCATTGATTTCCAATAGTTCAATGTGAGTCGCTGAAGTTAGCTAAGGTTTAGGTATACAATCGTCGGCTTTCTTGCCTCAAAGGGCGTGTTGTAGGAAATGCTTATATATGTCGGTTGTATTGCCTAAAAAGTTTCGTTATGACATTAACGGACTAAGAGCTTGGGCTGTTGTTGCAGTTATTTTATTTCATTTTAAGGTGCTAGGATTTGCTGGAGGGTTTGTAGGAGTCGATATTTTTTTTGTTATTTCGGGTCTGTTAATGACAAAAATAATAGTGACAGGCTTAGAAAGTAACCGTTTCTCCTATAGCCGTTTTATGCTCGCAAGAGCGAAACGAATTTTTCCCGTATTAGCCGTATTATGTTTAACATTATTGGTTTTCGGTTGGTTTTGGTTGTCAACGATCGATTATCAAAAATTAGGCACTCATATTGTTGGTGCGGCCTTATTTATTTCTAATCATAAGCTTTACAGTGAGGCCGGTTATTTCGATGCGGCATCTTACGAAAAATGGTTACTTCACTCTTGGTCGCTGTCAGTTGAGTGGCAGTTTTATTTATTGTTGCCACTGGTGTTGATGTTGGCTTGGCGCTGGCGCGGTAAACAAGCTGTATTACTCTCTTTGTTAGCTATTGCGCTGGTTTCCTTTATGTTGTCTGTGTATGCCGTGGAGACTAACCCTAGTGCGGCATTCTATCTTTTACCTTTTAGGGCATGGGAGATGGTAACAGGTGGACTTATTTGGTGGGTGATGAGACATAAGCAACTGGGACAGATGGCCAGTAAAGTCATAGAGTTGCTCGGGTTTACGTTAATTCTAATGGCTATCTTCGGTTTTAATGATGCAACGCCATGGCCTGGAGGATATGCTTTAGTGCCGGTGCTTGGGGCCGTGTTGGTGTTAGCTGCCAACCGTCAAGAGTCTCCTTTGACTGCTAATCCAGTTATCGCACGTGTGGGATTGATTTCTTATTCACTTTATTTATGGCACTGGCCTATTGTCGTGTTTCTTGCTTATGCGGGTGAGCAAAATAATCCCACTTGGATTGTTGCTGGTATCTTGCTTACATTTGCATTAGGAGAGCTATCGTATCGATTTATTGAAACTCGCTCTAGCTATTACCTAGGTCAATTTAGCTTTAAAAAGGCAGCATGGGTATTATTTTGCATTCTATTATCGGTAGAGTTATTAGCAGTAGCCGCACGACATTTAGAGGTTGAGGGACGGTTACCTGAAAAAGTTGAAAAAGCAAGTCAAGGGTCGTTTGACCGTAACCCTAGACTAAATGAGTGTCTTCTTGGACCTGGGCGAGATATTCCCGAATCTAGCTGTATACATGGCACAGGAAAAGTACAAGCTGTGGTTGTTGGCGATAGCCATGCCAATGCGGTGATATCGAGTGTAGCATTAGCTGCTGAAGATAAAGGAAGTGTTGTGGAGATGACCTATAATGGCTGCTCAACCCTAATCGGAGCCAAGAGTCATATACCTAAATCACAATGTGACCTGTTTAATCAACATGTGATTGATACCTTATCTACCACCAGTGATATACCTGTAATTTTAATTTCTCGCTTAACCGGTAGTATTTTTGGTTATAACGAACGGCACAAATTCCATAATAGACCATTGATCTACTTTGGTGATAATCCTGAACAAACTAGTGACGAGGTGTATCGAGACTTTGTGATGAAACAGATCGAAACTGTGTGTCAATTAAGTCAATACCGTCCGGTATACCTGGTTCGTCCGCTACCTGAAATGGATGTCGATGTACCAACCACCACTTATCGTAACTTGATGTTTTCCAATGAATTTGAAGACGTTTCTATTGCTGAGCAAGATTATATGCAGCGTCATGCCCCTATTTGGCAAGCACAGGATAAAGCAGCGGCGGCTTGTGGTGCTAAAGTACTTAATCCATTGCCTTATCTTTGCGTTAATGGGCGTTGTATGGGAAGTAAGGATGGGCGTTCGCTTTATTATGATACTAACCACTTGAGTGAATACGGAAATAAATTTCTGACACCAATGTTTAAACCTTTATTTCAATAGCAAGGCCAATTGTTGACCTGGTCGGAATATGCATGGTGGCGAACGTATGAATTTGGGGGATTACATTTATTTGATGTGGTTCCCTTTTTTATATAATAAGGGAACTTAGTAGAAGCTAAGTGAATTATGTTTGGCTAAATAGCTGTAGATCTCTGAGTTTCGAGAATAGAAGGAACTCGGCTCGATTCAAGCGTTCTGAACAATCGCCAAACTAATCAACCTATACAAACCTAACCGAGATCAGGTTTCTAACATCACCGGCTTTGTTGCGTAATTCGGACAGGAAACCAAACCGCCTGAAATTGAGCAATTCCTATACAACATACTGAGTTTCAGGCATACCAAGCCCTGTAAGCTTGTTCAGCGCTTTGATCATGGCGTAAGTCTCGCCAACCTGAGCATTGTAACTTCTTAAGCTTAATTTCCCACCTAGCAGCTGTTTTACTCGGTACATTGCTGTCTCTGATAGCGAGCGCTTATGATAGCCATACCGCTTTTTCCACTTCTTGTTGGAGCCGTAGAGCTTTTGGCAACCTACCGCTAAGTTACGAGGATGCCCTTGTTCCCAGAAGGCTGCTCCCTCTCTTGGCGGGATGAGCACAACAGCTCGCTTGACCCGTATGGCATCATGGCAATTCCTTGTGTCATAAGCACCATCGCCTGATATCTCAATGATTTTACGACGTGTCTGCTTAAGCAAGTTGGGAAGTACTTCGGCATCGGTTACGTTAGATAAGCTCAGCTCTGCTGCGACTATTTCGTGGGTGCTAGTGTCTACTGCGATATGCAGCTTACGCCAAACCCCACGCTTCCCATCAGTACCATGCTTCTTGACCTTCCATTCACCTTCGCCATAAACCTTGAGACCTGTGGCATCAATGGCTAGGTGTTGTATCGCACCTCTGGTTTTAGTTTTAAATGAAACCTCAACTTCCTTAGCGCGACGGCTTATGCAGGTGTAGTGCGGACAAACTAGCGGGATGTTAGCCAGCTTAAATACCGAGTCTAGAAATCCTTGCAGTGCTCTCAACGGCATAGAGAATATGCGTTTCACCATCAGTGCAGTAGTAATGGCTAAGTCGCTAAATTGGCGAGGTCTGCCGCGCTTGCCTTGTTTGTTTTGCTTCCACTCGGCTATCGCTTCCTCATCAACCCAAAAGGTCAGAGAACCACGGTTTATTAAGGCTTTTTTGTACTGCGTCCAGTTAGTTGTTTTGTAACGAGGTTTAGGCATGAGGCTACGACGATTAATGGGTGTAGCCGATCAGATCGTAGCTTCTTGATTTAGTTCCATCGAATTAAGCAACAAAGCCGAGTGTATGCGTATAAACTCAGGCCAAATAAGGCTTTCAGCAGGGTGTAGCACAATTAGGAACACTTATTTAGAGCGTTACAGTAGAAGGAGAGGTGCGTATGCTTGGTAAGTTCATTGGATTAGTCTTGGCTTTGCTTTTGAGTTCAGATGTTTTGGCCGGGTCATCATTGCAAGATTTTTCTCGGCATCCATAGTTTTATAACGTGAAAATATCTCCAGACGGAAGGTATTTAGCTGTTCTGATTGGCGTTGTTGGGTAGTCCTCCCCTTTTTAACGTAGAGGTTAAGCGACCATTAAAGGTGGTCGCCCATGATTGGCTTTGTGTGGCCTTTCGTGATTGGGGGCCAATATTTAGTTGCCCCTATTGAAATACTCAGGTGATAACCACAAAAAGGTATTTAGCCGTAACCTAACCGCAGGCCTTTTGCCCTTTGCCTTTGCGGCCATCTTTATCCAGCGGGCAATCGGCGCACATTTGGGTGCAGGGAAGCTTGTGCCGCAGGCAACAGGCGATACGCGGGCTTTGTTGCTGCTTGAGCCTTAACTTACGCCAAAACGGATGGGCAATCGGTGCAACATAGGTACGTGACTGCAGCTCAGCTTGCTCGAACATCTCTCTTATCAATTGCTGTTGCCAACTGACGGGCAGTGACAACTCACCCAGATACCAATGCACAATATAGGCTTGATGGCTGAAGTGCAGCTTTGATGGCACTGGGCCCAGCTCTGCCAGGCGCTCGACAATGGGAATGAGCAACTGCTCGAGTAAGCTTTCCCAACTGGCAAGTTGCCCGGCGGGAGCCGGATGGTTGACATCTGCATCAAGCAGCAGATAGAAGGTTTCCGCCCGGCCGTTATCAAAAGGTTCAAGGTACCAGTTGCTACTGCAAGCTGCAGCCGCAATGGCGCGGTTAAGTGCGCTGCCGGGCTGACTGGCAAACAACCACAGCAGCAGGGGTGGCAGTTGCAGACCGAAAAACCACTGGCTCCACATGGAGTGCAGTGCCCGGGCGTCTATCTCGGGCTTTGTGGCACAAGTCGTGGACACCTTGGCTTGATAACTCAGGGCAAATTGCTGCAGCAGCGCCGGGTAATGTGCCTGGCTCAAGACTGAGTTCAAGCTGATGGCTTCTTGGGGTAACTGATCCAGACTCTCTATGGCCTTGAAGTGTTCGCCATAGAAGGCGGCTTTTTGTGCCAATAGTTGGTTGAGCTCGCTGGCAATACTCATTCCCATGACGGCAGTCCTCCGGTGGCAGTGTTGCTCGAATCCTCCCCGCCATGGCGCCCGGCGGCTCTGGGATTTACTCTGGGTCTGGGGATAATCATCGGGCAGTTGGCCTCGGGATCTGTGATTATGCTGGCATTGATATCGAACACCTGTTCCAGCAGGGCCTCGGTCAACAGTGACTCAGGCGCGCCGCCTGCAATCAACTTGCCATCACGCATCAACAGCAAGTGATCGCCGTAGCGCAGAGCCTGGTTGATGTCGTGCAGCACCAATACCAAGGTGCGGCCCTGATCCACCAACGCTCGGCAAAAGTCGAGTACTGCCAGCTGGGCGCGGATATCGAGAAACGAGGTGGGTTCATCGAGCAGCAACAAGTCGGTTTGCTGCGCCAATACCATTGCCAGCCAGACTCGCTGTTGCTGGCCGCCTGAGAGCTCGGCCACCGGCCTTTGTGCCAGTGTGGTTAACCCTGTGGCGGCCAGGGCTTGGGCAACCGCCAGTTCATCTTGCTCTGACCATTGGTGCCACAGGCTCTGATGAGGGTAGCGGCCGCGACTGACCAGCTCCTGCACATCTATTCCTTCCGGTAATTCAGGCTTTTGCACCAGTAGTGCCAGCTCCCTGGCTCTGGCTTTGTTGCTCAACTGCGCCAAGGGGGTTTGACCCAAGATGACCTGGCCGCGTGTAGGCGGCAGTACCTGGCTCAAACACTTGAGCAGGGTCGACTTGCCACAACCATTGGGGCCAAGGATCACCGTCAGCTTACCCTTGGGGATGGCCAGGTTCATGGCGCTTATGATGGGCCGCTGGCCGTACTCGAGATAAAGCTCATGCCCACTAAGGGCAATGTCATAGTCAGGGTATTGGGTCATGATCTTTCTCCTTTCAGTCCCTTGGCCTGTTGCGGTTGTCCGCGGATTTCGCGGCTCAACAGCAGCGCCATATAGGCGCCACCGATGAGGGCGGTCAATACGCCCACCGGCAGCCTTTGGTTGCCCGGCAGCAATAAGGTGAGGGTGTCGGCCCCGAGCAGCAACAGCGCGCCTATTAGCGCCGAGCGCAGCAGTGCCAATTGACGATTGCCAAAGCGGGCCAGATGCGGCGCCACCAAGGCGACAAAGGCCACCGGGCCGGCGCAGAGTACGGCTCCCAGGGCCAGCAAGGTGGCAAACAGCAGCGCCAGTGTTTGACTTTGGCGCACCGGGTTACCAAGCGCCTGAGCCAGTTCCTGGCCCAAAGCCAGCAGTGACAGACGGCGGGAGAGTAGCAACAGAGCGGGCAGCGCCAGCAGTAGCACTGAGGTTATCAGCAGCACATCACCCCAGGTGCGGTGTGCCAGACTGCCGGACAGATACCCCAGCATCTGCTGCGCCTGCTCTCTTTGCACCAGTGTCAGCACAAACTGCACCAGGGCGATGGCAAAGGCGTTGATGGCGATGCCCATCAATACCAGATTGCGGGAAAATTGCCATTGGCGTCCGAGCCCTGCGAAAAACAGCAGGAGCACAACCCCAGTGCCCAAGAGGGCGCCGGGCAGCAATGGCAGTTCCGGCAGCCATAATAACCAGAGGACGGCGCCGGCACTGGCTCCGGCATTGACCCCGAGAATATCCGGGCTTCCCAGCGGGTTACGGCTCAGGCTTTGAAACACGGCGCCGGAGAGCCCCAGCGCCATGCCTGCGCCGAGGGCGCACAGGGCCCTTGGTAGGCGTGATTGCCACAAAAGCCAGTTTTCATAGTCGGAGGCTTCGGCAAACAGGGCCTTGGCAAGGCTCATGGGAGCCAGGCCCTGATGTCCCAGCATCAGGCTAAGTAGCAGTGCACCGACAAGCAAAAGTGCGGCCAGCAAGGCGGTCCTTATGGCGCCGGTGGAGGGGGCTATTAAGGTTATCGGGCCCCATTGCCAGATGGGAAAACGGGTTGGTTTCATGACGCCTCCTTCAGGTTTTGACCTCGGGCCATCAGGTACAGAAACGGCGCTCCCAGCAGGGCGACCATGATGCCGGTAAGCAGTTCGGCCGGCGGCATCAATACCCGCGCCAACAGATCTGCCAGTAACACCATGGCGCCGCCTATCAAAGCGGCTCCCGGTAATAGCAGGCGGAAATTGAGCGTCAGATAACGCCTGGCCAGATGGGCACTGGCCAGGCCGACAAAGGCCAGCGGGCCGACAATGGCGGTGGCTGCGGCGCACAGCAAGGTGGCACCCAGCCAGGCGAGCTGCCCCTGCCAGCCCTGTGAGGCACCGAGCGCCTTGGCGGTATGACTATCCAGCAGCATCAGATTCAGCGCCGGCGCCAGCAGCCACAAGAGTGCCGCGGCGGGCAGCAGATAGGGCCAGAGCGCATGAAACTCCGGCCAGCCCAGCCCGGACAGGGAGCCCGCCATCCAATACCTGAAACCATCGAATAGCTGCGGGTTCAGCAGTACTCTGGCCTGGACATAGGCCCCGAGCACGGCGCTGATGGCGGCGCCGGCCAGGATCAGCCTGACCGCAGCGGATTGCCCTTGGGATTGCTGTGCCCTGGACATCATATACACCAAGGCGCTGGCCAGAAGCGCCCCGGGCAAGGCCTGCCAGAAGAGACTCAAACCCGCTGTTGCGCTCCATAGCCCCAGAGTGACCAGAGAGGCGCTGGCGCCGGCATTGACGCCGAGCAGACCGGGATCTGCCAAGGGGTTGCGGCACAGCGCCTGGATCACGCAACCGGCCATTGCCAATGCCATGCCGGCCAACATGCCGCACAGCAGTCTTGGCAGCCTTGCCTGTAACACCAGCGACAGATGATCGTCTGCGGCCGGTTGCCAGAGCTTGCCCAGCATAGCCAGCGGTAGCGTGCGGGCGCCAAAGAGCAGGTTGGCCAATACCAGCAGCGCCAGCATCGTCAGCAGCCCAAGCAGGGTTAAAGCGTTACGTCCAAGACGGTTCTGGGACTGGGTATCTCCATGTTGCAGAAAGATTTTTGGGTGTGTCATCCCGGCCTCCCGTTTTTATTCGATGGTGCGCCTGTATCTGCACCTGAATGGGCGCCTGTATCTGCACCTGCCTGTGTGTCTTGATGCCGGTATTGGCGAGGGTTTTCTTGTTGCTTTGCCAGGGTTTGTTGCAGTTGCGGCACCAGCTTGGGGATAGCCCATTTAACGCTCAGCAGCGAGCCGTAGGAGCTGGCCATCACCAGCGCCGGGTCGGTTATTGCCAGATACCGACCACGGCGCATGGCGGGCAGACGACGGATAACCGCCATGGCTTCCACCTCGGCTCTGGCCTTGTCCGAGCTGTACCAACTGAGCAGCAGCTCGGCATCGTCCAGCATATCAGCGCGCTCCAGTCCTATGTGGGCGGCGAAGTGGCCTCGGCTGGCATTGAGCCCGGAAAGTTGTGGCGGCAATACAAACCCCAGCGCCAACAGCAGATCCACTCTGGGATCGCCTGTGACATAAACCGAGAGATTGCCAACTCGACTGGCGGCATTGATATAGGCCAGACGCACGCCATTGAACTCAGGGTTTTCGGCGGCGACTCGGGCGATATAGGCCCGTTGCTGTTTCAAAAGCGCTTCGGCCTGCAGTTCTTTGCCGAGCGCCTTGGCTATCAGTTCCACCTGCTGCTTAACCGGAGTCAGCCAGGGTTTGTCCGGATAGGCGATGACGGGGGCCAGAGCGCTCAGCTGCAAAAAGCTTTCGCGGGTGATACCGGACTGGGGCGCCAGAATAAGATCCGGTTTCAACGCCAATAATCGCTCCACATCCAGCTCGGGGTAACTGCTGATGATGGCGGGCAGCGGCAGTTCCTGCGCTTCCAATGCCTGGCGAAACCAGGGCAGATAACCCTCCGCATCGCCGCCCCAGTAATGGGGTTCAATGGCGATGGGGACAACCCCTAAGGATAGGGTCCAATCTTCGGCCCCGGCTCCCAGGGTCACCACGCGCTTGGGCGGCGACTCGATGCAGCTGGTCCCGTGGGCCGTGGTAATGCAAACCGGATAACCGTTTTGCGGCGGTGTTTGGGCTTTGGTTTGCTGAGGGTCATAACAGCCCGTCAGCCCCAGGCTCAGAAACACGATAAGCGCCAACAGGCGCCTTGCTTCACACAACATATTTGTTATTCGCCCCGCAGTGCGGGGCGCTCCTTATGATGGATAATTTCACGGCATAACGCGGCTCAGAAACGGTAGTCCAGGGTGACGCTGAAATTACGCGGCGCGCCGTACTGGAATTGGTCATAGAAGCCGAGCTGACTGTAATAGCTCTTGTCGAGGGCGTTATCCAGATTGGCTCTCAGGCTCAACTGTTCATTGAACTTGTATCTCGCCATCAACTTCACCAGGGCATAGCTGCCTTGCTCCACTTCAACCTTTTTTCCGTCCGGTTTTGAGACTTGGCTATAGATGCGGCTCTGCCAGTTGACCCCGGCGCCCAGCTGCAATCCGTGAAGCCAGCCATCAAATTCATAAGTGGTAAAGAGTTTGAGCTGCCGCTCCGGGTTGGTGGTGTTGATTTTTTGCCCTTGGGGATTTTCGGTATCAAACTGGGTGTAGCCCAGGTAAAGATCCCAGTTGTCATTGATGGAGCCGTTGACCTCAAACTCGAAACCTCGGGTCTTGGTGCCGTCGACACTGCGGTAGATGGGGATAGTGCTGTTGGGTAGGCTTTCGCCGGTTCGCTCACCAACATTGTCCTGACGTATCTCAAAGGCGGCCAGTGACAAGTCCAGCGCCTCATCGAACAGGCTGGCCTTGATCCCGGCCTCATAGTTGCTGCCCTTGATGGGGTCCAGGTAACGGCCATCGGCCTGAACCTTATTTTGCGGAGTAAAAATGTCCGTGTAGTTGGCATACAGGGCATATTCGTCGCTCAGGGCATAGGTCAGTCCCAGGTAACCGGTGAACTCACCATCGACCTCATAGTCATGTTTGGCACCAAAGTTATCCTGATCTGTCTCCCAGTTATCCAGGCGGCCACCGAGTACCATGGACAGGGCATCGGTCAGCTCAAGCTGGGAAGCGACATAGACAGACTGTTGTTTGGTTTCACCCCAGGAGCCGTAAAGCACCTTATCGCTCCATTGCGGTTTTGGGTAATCAAAGCCGGGTTGGCGGAAGTCTCCCAAAGGTGGCCTGGCGCCGAGTGCGCCATAGTAGGGATTGGCAAAATCCTGTTTTTGTTGATTGGCACCGGCCACCAGTTGATGGTTGCGGCCAAAGGCGTTGAAGTTGCCGGACAGCTTGAGATCAAAGGTGTGCTGAGTGCGACTGCCGTCGATAAAGGCCAAAGAGCCGGGAACCATGCCCTCATTGGTGACGGGATCCGGATTTTTCATGGGCCAGAGCACATCAAATTCCAGGCTGTTGTCGCCATAGATATAGCTGCCTTTAAGGGTCCAGTCTGAACTGAAATGATGCTCCAAAGTCACAAAACTGTTGAGCGCATCTGTCTTGGCAGAGGCCCAACTGGGGGCGGTGGACACATGGCGGTCGTAATTGGTGCGGTTACCGTCACTGTCAAACAGCGGCAAGCCGCCGGACATGGTGCCTTCCGGCCTGGTATGTTGGAAGTCACTGCCCAGGGTTAGCAGGGTATTGGTCCCCAGATCCGCTTCCAGGATGCCATACAGGGTTTGTCGCTGCTGCTCATATCTGTGTTGCCAGTTTTCCCTGTCCTGATAGGCCAGCACTACCCGGCCACGGATGCTGGCATCCTGATTGAGGCCGCCGGAGAGATCGACCACGCCGCGCAGCATGTCCCAGGAGCCGCTGCTCAGGCTAACGCTGCCCTGAAACTCGGCAGTGGGCCGTTTACGCACCAAATTGATGGCGGCGGAAGGGCTACCGGCACCCAGCATCAAGCCGGTGGCGCCGCGCACTACTTCAATGCGCTCGTAAAGGGCGCTGTCCATCAGGTTGTCGCCATAGTTGAAGCGGGTGTCATAGGTGGTTGCCACGCCATCATAGAGAATGCTGCTGACCGAGATCCCGCGGGCGCTGATGGAGTATCTGTCGTTGTCCGAGGGGCGGGCGTTGATCCCGGCGACACTGGTCATAACATCTATGACAGAGTTGAGCTGCTGATCTTCAATGGCCTTGGCGGTAACGGCTGTGACAGACTGCGGCGTCTCGAGAAACGACAGCTTCATGCCGGTGGCCGTGCTCATGTCGCTCGCCTTGTAGCTTGCGGTTTTGTCTTTGGCACCGACGATTGTCAGTACCTCCATCTCTTTCTCCTGTGTCTCGCTCTTGTCGGCGGCGAACGCCGGGGCGCTCAATAGCACAGAGCAGAGAAGGGCGATGGGGGTCGGCTTGAAGCCATTAAGGGTTTGCATATTAATATCCATTTTCCTGTTACTTCCTGGAAGGTTTACAAGACCGGGTCAGCAAGACGCTCGGCCTGGGTTGATGTCATGCCAAAACTGTGGCTGACGGCAAAGGGGTGCAGTGGATTGTCGATATCTCCGGCAAAGCGCAGGTTCTTCTCCCTGTCTTCGAGATCTATCATCTGCTGGTTGTTATTGAGCTGGATCCGGTTCAGGCAGGTGCGGACAAAGGTCGGCTGGAACAGATCGTAGCGGTGATACTTATCGGCAAACTGGGGGTGGGAGGCCTGATAATCACGTACCTTTCCGGCCACCAGGCTCCAGAAACCCTGTTCACTCAGGCTGGTGTGGCTATCGAGCAGCGGCGCCATAAAGCGGAAGATACAGTCGAAAATATCCAGCAGTATGTAGTTGAGCTTCATCTCCTCTTCGAGTGAGACCGCCAGTTGCGCCACCCGTCCCGGCAGCGGCGCACTGCCGTTGAGAATTGCGACTTCTTCGCCTATGTCCTTCATCAATATGGTGACAGGCACCTTGTCATCCAGCACCAGAATAAGGTTCTCGCCATGGGGCATAAACACCAGATCGTAGGCAAAGAAGGCGTGCAGCAAGGGGGTAAGGTAGAGATCCAGCAGCCGGCTCATCCAGTCGTGGGCGCTCAGGGGGGAAGCCTCGATAAGCGCCGCCAGCAGGCTCTGCTGCTGATTGTCCTGGTGCAGCAGGGCCGCCAGGGTCATCAGTTGCTGTCCGGGTTTTACTAAAGGCTCGCCCTGGAAGCTGAGAGCATAAGGGCTTTCACGCCACAGTGCCGAGAGCATCTTCTTGTAGGGAGTGTCTTTCTCCAGCGCCTGCTCATAATACCTGTGGTGATAGCCTATGGCGGCGATTTCCCTGAGCAGCACAAATCTTTGCTTGGCAAAGAAGGGATCACTGTCGATAAGCTCGGCGACAAAGGCGTTGATCTCCGGGGTGCGGCTCATGTAGTAGGGCGATAAACCCCGCATAAAGCCCATATTGAGAATCGACAGCGCCGTCTTCACGTAACAGCGCTTGGGTTGGCTCAGGTTGAAGAAGGTGCGGATGGATTGCTGCACCTGATATTCATCACGGCCTTGTCCCAGGTGAATGAGGCGATCGCGGGCCAGATCGGCGGCAAATATGCGGCTGATCTTTTCGCGCCACTGCCATGGATGAACGGGCATCAGAAAATAATCGTCCGGGTTTTTGCCCTGTTGCCGGATCTTCTGCTCAAATCTGAGCAGCAAGGCATCGCCCAACTCATCTTGCAGCAGTTGTTGATAGTCGAGCCCTGCTATCAGCGCCAGGCTGGTATGTTCACTGCTGACCGCCAGCCACTCGAGTTGCAGCGGTTGGCCGCTCTCCGGCGTAAAGGCCCGCCAGTCATCGACATCAAAACCTATGCGGCCGTTGTTGGCGACAAACACAGGATGGCCTTCGGTCATGGCCGCTTCTATCTGCTGATAGTCGCAATCCACCAGCTCCTGCACCGGCTTTGCCTGCCACAGAAGTTTGAAGGCCTTGCTGTAGAGGGTGCTGGTGATCTCTTCAAGATAGGTGGGCAGCAATGCATCGCTTATGCCGAGTCTCTCCTTGAGGGCAATGATAAGCAGCATGGCGTCCGGCTGTTGCTGCTCGCCATCTTTGAAACACTCGATGGAATCCGGCGCTATCTGCAGCTGATCCAGCTGATAACGGCGACCGCTGAAGCGGTAGCAGAGCTGACCATCCCGGCTATCCAGCTTGAGCTGCCAACAGGCCTCTTGCTCTGCTTCTGCTGGCAATAACAGCTCTGGCGCTATCAGTTTTTCATGACTGAATTCACTGAGAATTTTCGCCAGCAGATGGCGGCTTGCCTGGTTCCAAATGGCAGGCGTCAGATGGCTGAGGCGGGTTTGTTCGATAATGGATGCTGTCATTGTGTGGCTCCTGTTGCCAGTGCGGCACTGAACCCAGGCAGGGTGCAAAAACCCAGCATGGCTTGTTTGTTTTCCAGTTGAATGGCGTGGCTGTAGCAGATGCCTACCGCACGGTTCAGCGGGTGAATCTTTTGGTTGTTGATATCCGGCTCTACCACCAGGCGGGCAAAGCCCAGATGCTGCAGTATCAGAGACACCACAGCCGTGATGGCCTGGCGGCTGAAACCGCGCTTAGGCTTAGTGGGAGGAGCCAGCAGCAAATGCATGCCGCAATCGCCGTGTTGGCAGTCAAAGTGTTGGCCCACTTCATCAACGCGGGGATCGTACAGCTCGGTATAGAGCACAGGCTCAGCGCCGCGATAGGCCATCAGGCCAAACTTATCTGCAGTGGGGGCGAGCTCAACGCGGCGCTCGCTGGGCGTTAAGGATTGCATACCCCAGAAGGCGGCATAGTCGCGGCCGAGCCAGTCGCTCAGGGTGTCAAAGTGCTCGCTTTCCCGATAGGCACAAAAATCAAAGTCGTTGACCTTGAGGCGCTTGCCCGGCGCAAAGCCGTATCTGGCGCTGAAGCCGGCCGTGTCGGCAGGTGGATTAACTGCTGTTTGAGAGGCCATCAGCTGGCCTCCCGCTGCAGAGCTTGATTGCTGCTGTGCCGGCGTTTGGGCGCACTGGCGTCTTGCTTGGGAATACCAAAGCTTTGGAAGGCAATTTGCTGCTCTATCTCGTAAGGTGCTTTGCCCAGGATCTGCCGCAATATGGTGGCGTTGCGATAGCAGCCCATTCCCAGATCCGGCGAACACAGCCCGTGGGTGTGTAGCCCCAGGTTCTGAACAAAAATTCGTCCGGCCTTGTCTATGTGATAATGACGCTGGACATCTGGCTCGCCCTTTTGATCGAACAGCAGCTGCGAGTGGAGCGGCTCGAGAAAGTCCGGCAATCGGTAGCAGTAGCCGGTGGCCAGTACCAGTGCCGAGCTGGTCAGCTCAAACTCCTGTTCAAGCTCTGTATGTCTGCAACCCAGCAGCAGTTGCTGTCCGTCGCTGTGAACGCTTTGCAGTGCCGTGTTGGTCAGCAGCTGTACATCAAAGTCACAGTGCAGGCGTTTTTGGTAAAGCAGATCATAGATGCTGTTGATCAGATCGGCGTTGATCCCCTTATAGAGGCTCTTTTGTGAGCCGATAAGTTCGCGGCGCTGCGCCTCGGGCAGGGCGTGGAAATAGTCGATATATTCCGGCGAGGTCATCTCCAGAGTCAGCTTGGTGTACTCAAGCGGGAAGAATCTTGGCGAGCGGGTGAGCCAGCGCAGGCGATAACCGAATTTGTCGATATCCAGCAGCAGATCTTCGAAGATCTCTGCCGCGCTCTGGCCACTGCCGACTATGGTGATGTCATTTTGGCTCTGCAGCGCCTGTTTACGGTGCAGATAGTTGGCCGAGTGCAGTACCCGCTTGTCGGCGCCGGGGCAGAAGTGGGGCATCCAGGGTTGGGTGCCGGTTCCCAGCACCAGGTGACGGGCGCGCAGGCTCAGTTCTTGGCCACTGACTCTGTCCTGCCCTTTGACCAGATAGGTGTCGGTTTCGGCATCGAAACTGACCCGGGTGACCTTGAAATTGAATTTAAGGTTACTCAGCTCGGCGCAGACCCATTGGCAGTAGCGATTATATTCCTGCCGCGGCAGGAAGAAGCTTTCGCGGATATAGAAGCTGTAGAGTCGGCCGGTTTGTTTGGCGAAGTTCAAATAGCTGTAGCGACTGGTGGGATCGGCCATGGTCACCAGATCCGACATGACAGGGGTCTGCAATCTGGACGATTCCAGCAACATGCCGGGATGCCAATCGAAACCGACGCCGGCATCGACAAACAGACACTCAAGACCGTCAAGCGGCTCGACCAGGGCCGCCAGGCTCAGGTTAAAGGGGCCGATGCCTATGCCCAGGATATCGTAGACTTTGGTTTGCATCAGTTCCTCCTCAGGCGCTGTAAAGCGCGCTGGTCTTGTAGTGACGGGCCTGCTCGCGACCGATTTTGCAGATGTCGGTCAATACGGCTTCGATATCCTCGAGACGGGTGTGAGGGTTGAGCAGGGTAAACTTGAGATATTGGCTGCCGGCCACCTTGGTCGCTGCAATCATGGCGCGGCCTTCGCGGGCCAGACGGGCGCGGATATGGCGATTGCATTCATCCAGTTCGGCGCTGCCGAGTGCCGGGTCGTTGAAGCGAAACACCAGGGTAGTCAGCGACGGGCGCTGCGCCGTCTGCAGCTCGGGGAAATGGCTAAAGCTTTTATAAAGCTCGGCTGTGGTGGCAATCAGGGTGTCGAACATCTCGCCTATGGCATCCGGCCCGGCGGCTCTCAGGCTTAGCCACAGCTTGAGGGCATCAAACCTGCGGGTGGTCTGCAGGCTCTTGTTGACCAGATCCGGCACTCCGGCCTGGGTCTGGGCCTCAGGGTTGAGGTAATCGGCATGGTAGGTGAGGTAACCGAGCATGCCTTTGTCCTTGACCAACAGCGCCGAGCAGCACACGGGCTGGAAGAATGACTTATGGAAATCCAGGCTGACAGAGTCGGCCAACTCTATGCCTTCAAGGCGTTGGCGCTGGGTGCGTGACAGCAACAAGGCGCCGCCGTAGGCCGCGTCTACATGCAGATAACAGCCGAATTCGCGGCAAAGGGCAGCTATGGGCGCTATGGGATCTATGGCGCCAAAGTCAGTGGTCCCAGCGGTAGCGACCACGGCAATGGGGATCAGTCCTGCCGCTTTGAGCTGCCTGAGTTTGCCCGCCAGTGCCTTGGGATCCATGCGCCGATTGGCATCACAACCGACAGTCATTACCGCTTCATGTCCCAACCCTAAAAGTGCGGCCGCTTTTTGGATGCTGAAATGGCTGAATTCAGAGCAGAGAATGCGGTATCGGTGAGCATTGGCAGCCAGGCCCGCCAGAACATTGCCTCTGTGACCCGGCTCAAGGCTGCCAGCCAACTCTCTGGCAAGCAGCAGCGCCATCAGGTTGGACTGGGTGCCGCCGGTAGTGAATACACCGTCGGCATATCCCTGATATCCCACGCGCTCGCAGGCCCAGTCGATAACCTTCTGTTCAATCAGAGTCCCGCCGGCGCTCTGATCCCAGGTTTCCACCGCGGTATTGATGGCTGAACTCAACTGCTCGGCCAACAAGGATGTGAGCATTACAGGGCAGTTGAGGTGGGCCAGATAATCCGGGTGTTGGAAATAGATGGCGTGGCTGAGATAGAGCTTGTCCAGTTCGGCCAGAACTTGCTTCATGTCCCCAAGGGGGTGGTCGAGATTGATATCGGAAAATGCGCTTTGCAGTTCTTCGGGGCGAATGCCACTGCTGGGACCATCCAGCCGTTCAAGGCGGTGTTTCAGGGTATCCATGCCCAGTTGCATCAAGTGGGAGTAGTGGTGTTCGGGTGCGATACCAAAGAGCTCAGTGTGGGGAGCGAACGGCAGATGGCCGGCGGCATCATAGCTCGGGTCATTGCTCGCCTGTTCAGGCTCCATGCTGGGGTGGGTCACTTTTGCCTCCTTTGCGACTGACATGAGGTCAGCCATCAATGACAAGTCACCCAGGGACAGGAACTGCTTCGGCCTTTCCCTGGGCCATTCCTTTTTGGCTGTCATCCTTTTCTCAACGACAGCGGCGACAAATTAGCATGCACTCAAATACAAATGCAAATGATTCTCAATTAATTTGTGTAAAGATGTAACCGCCTTGATTGGACGCCTGCATCAATCACAACAAATTGCTCAGCCAAAGACAGGCTTGAGGCGACTGAGTTGAGAGCGATTTGCAAAAGAGTGACTGAGTTAATTCAGTCGGCGGTGAGGCAAAGGGCGGGAGCCTAAGGAAGGTGCGAACAAGTGCCATGTGTGCTTTGCGTCGGCTTACAGGCCTGGGAGCAAGGCCTGGTTCGCAGCAAATGGCCCTAGTGCTTTGCAAGAAGCACTTTCCTAATACGGCGGAGCAAGCTTGCTCAAATATCCTCTGAACTGGGCCGACTAAATTCCTCAACATAGGCATGAATGGAGAATTAACTCACTGCCATATAAGCACTAAACTGAGTATATTCATCACAAGAGGAATTTTTGAGGAGCAGGGGATGAAAGCCACAGCCGGTCGTCCTAAAGGCCATTCAGGGGCCAGGGATGCTTTGATAGAAGCCGCGCGTAGCTGCTTTACCCTGAAGGGCTATGAGCGGGTTTCCACCCGAGAGCTGGCGCGCAAGGCGGGAGTGGATGCGGCGATGATCCGTTATTACTTCGGCTCCAAGGCAGGCCTGTTTGAGGCCATGGTCAGAGACACAATCGCTCCTGTGCTGGAAGCTTTCAAACACTACAACGCCGCGCAAAGTCACCAATCTACCTCTGAGGGCTCTGCAAACAGCCCTGAGCCCAACAATAGCCGCCTTGAGCCGAGCAAGATGAGTCTTGATTCGAGCAAGAAAAGGCCCGAGTCAGGTTTTGGCGGACCATTTGAGCTGATGCAGGTCTATTACCGCGCCATGGCTGCCAACCCGGCCTTGCCCGGGCTTATCATCCAGGTATTGAATCACAGAGAAGGCAGTGAAGCCTTCGATGCCCTTGCCAGCGTATTCAGTGACATGCTCAGCCGCTCGAAGCTGTGGATCCGCCAGCTTGGGCAAGATCACGGCCTTAATCCCAACCTGGCCCCTACCTTGGCACGGCTGAGTTTTGTCAGCCTGATGGTGTTTCCGCTGATCGCCCCGGCCCATCTGATGCGGGATTTCGGTGTCGAATTGAATGAAACCTGGCTCAAACAGCTGGCAGAGCACAATGCCAAAGTCCTGCATCAAGGCTTATTGCGCCAGGATATTGCCGCCAACCCAGGCTGTGAGGAACCCCAATGAACAAGATATCCCTGATACTGACAGCGACACTATTGCTGTTGCAAGCTTGCGGCGACAGCGGCGAAAGCCGCGCCATGGGCACACTGGAGCGGGATCGTATCCAGCTTTCAGCCCCCGTTGCCGAGCAGATAGCCGATATCCATGTGGCCGAGGGTGACAAGGTCGAGGCGGGGCAATTGTTGCTGCAATTGGACAGCCGCAGCGCGGCAGCCAGAGTGGCACAGCGCCGCGCCGAACTGGCCGAGGCCGGCGCCAGGCTCGATGAGCTGCAACAAGGTGCCAGGGTAGAAGAGCGGCGAGCGGCCAGAGCCGCCATAGAGGCGGCAACGGCAGCCGCGACCGAAGCCAGACTCAGATATCAGCGCACCCGCGAACTGTTTGTCGCCAAAGTGGTGGGGCAGGCGGAGCTGGATGCGGCCATCGCCGAGCGGGATCACACCAAGGCCTTGGTCGAGCAGGCCAATGAACAATGGCTGCAACTGGAAAACGGTACCCGCAGCGAACAACTGGCCCAGGCCGAAGCCAGAGTGGCAGCCGCAGCGGCGGCGCTCAAGGCCGAGGAGAAAGCCTTGGACGACCTCAGTCTCAGGGCGCCGCTGGCATCAGAGGTGGACATATTGCCCTGGAAGAGGGGCGATCGAGTGGCTCAGGGCACTCAACTTGTCGCGCTTTTGGCGCTGGATAAACCCTATGCCAGAGTCTATCTGCCGCAAACGGCCATCAGTAAGCTTTCCCGCGGCGACAAGCTGGAGGTCTGGGTCGATGGGGTGGAACAGCCGCTCAAAGGCACTGTCAGAAATATCCGTTCCCAACCGGCATTTACCCCGTTTTATGCCCTTAATGAGCGCGATCGTGCCAGGTTGATGTATCTGACGGATATCGATGTCGAGGGCGCCGAGTCTCTGCCCTCAGGGCTGGCGCTGGAGGTACGACTGCCATGACTCAGTCAGCTGATGCCGGTGCTTCTTCGGCCACTCAAGCCACCTTGTCCATTGATTCTTCCCTGGTCATTGAAGCTCCCCTAGCCATTGAAGCTCACGGGCTGACCCGGCGCTTTGGTGAGTTGACCGCGGTGGATAATCTCAATCTCGCCATTCCCCATGGCAGTATTTACGGCTTTCTCGGCCCCAACGGTTGCGGCAAGTCCACTGCGATTCGGCTGCTTACCGGCCTGTTGTTGCCGGATGCCGGTGAGGTGACCGTATTGGGAGAACCGCTTGCCGGTAACGAAGAGGCGCTCAAGCAACGTATAGGTTATATGACCCAGAAGTTCTCTCTCTACGATAATCTGTCTGTGCTGGAGAACCTCAGATTTGTCGCCAGTATTTATGGCTTGTTCGGCCGCCGCGGCAAGGCGCGCATTGAAGAGCTACTGCATCTGTATAGCCTGGAGGGCAGGGAGTCTCAGTTGGCCGGCTCCATGAGTGGTGGTCAGAAGCAGCGTCTGGCACTGGCCTGCGCTACACTGCACTCCCCCGAGCTGTTGTTTCTCGATGAACCTACCTCGGCGGTCGATCCGGAAAATCGCCGCGAGTTTTGGGAGCGGCTGTTCGATCTCTGCGCCGCCGGGACCACTATTTTGGTGTCAACCCACTACATGGACGAGGCGGAGCGCTGCCATGCGTTGGCTATCCTTGAGCGCGGCGCCAAGCGGGCCGATGGCTCTCCGGCCGAATTGATGCAGCAGATGGGCGCCAGCGTGGTGGAAGTGAGCGGTGAGCAGCTAAGGGCACTCAAGCAGCAGTTGGTGGCCTTACCTGAGGTTGTTTCTGCCGCTCAGGTAGGCACCCGGCTCAGGGTGTTGGTGCGGCGTGATGCCACAGATCCCATCGCCTTTCTCAGCCCCTATTGCGATGGGCGCAAGCTCGCCATGGCGCGCCCCAGTCTCGAAGATGTGTTTGTATCCTGCACCGGAGGTCGACATGTGGGCTAGGATATTGGCGATCATGCTCAAGGAGCTCAGGCAGTTGTCGCGGGATAGGATGACCTTCGGCATGATAGTGATGATCCCTCTGGTGCAGCTGCTGCTGTTTGGCTACGCCATCAATACCGATGCCAGGCATCTGCCCGCCGGATTGGTGGATATGTCGGCCAGCAGCTACAGCCGGGCCTTGGTGCAGGCGGTAAAGGCCACCCAAGTGGTGGACTTCAAGGCAAAATACGCCTCTATCGAACAGGCCGAGGCGGCCATCACCTCGGGGGAAGTGCGCGCCGTGCTCTATTTGCCGGCAGATCTCAATGCCCGGCTGGTGAATCATCCAGCCTTCGACCGTCGTCAAAGCGACAGCCAGCTTACCCGGCCCGTGGCCCAGTGGCTGGTGGATGGCTCGGATACGGTTATCGCCGCCGCGATTCGTAGCCTGAGAAGCATGCCGCTGGATGAGGTGGCCGGTTTCAGCAGCCAAAACCGGGTGCCAAGTTTTGAGGTGGTGCAGTATTTCAACCCGGAGCAGCGCACTGTGGTTAACATAGTGCCCGGCTTGCTGGCGGTGATTTTGACCATGACAATGATCATGTTCACCTCTGCCGCCATTGTCAGGGAAAGAGAGCAAGGCAATATGGAGTTTTTGATCACCACCCCGGTCAAACCCATGGAGCTGATGGTGGGGAAAATCATCCCCTATGTGCTGGTGGGGCTTATTCAGGTGAGTATTATCCTCAGCGTGGGCCACTTCCTGTTCGGTGTGCCGGTGCGCGGTGGTCTGGACAGCTTGTTGCTGGCCTCTTTGCTGTTTATCTTTGCCAGCCTCAGCCTGGGCCTGGTGATCAGCACCATTGCCAAGACCCAATTGCAGGCGATGCAGCTGACGGTATTTATCCTGTTGCCCTCTATTCTGTTGTCAGGCTTTATGTTTCCTTACGAAGCTATGCCAATTGCGGCGCAGTGGATAGCCGAAGCGCTGCCGGCGACCCACTTTATGCGTATGGTGCGCGCCATAGTCCTGCGTGAGGCCGATATCCTGATGTTGGCTAAAGATGCCTTTTGGCTGGGGGCGTTCACCCTGGGAGGCGTGTTGCTCGCTTCATTGAGGTTCCGTAAGCGTTTGGGATGAGCGCTGTGGTTCAGCGCTCTTCATCTCTGAGGGTCAACACTTCATAGCCGGTATCTGTCACCAGTATGGTGTGCTCCCACTGGGCCGAGAGTTTTTTATCCCGGGTCACTACTGTCCAGCCATCTTTCTTGGTCTTTATTTTGGCGCCGCCCTGATTGATCATCGGCTCTATGGTAAAACACATACCGGCTCGCAGTTCCAGGCCGCTGGCGGCGCGGCCATAGTGCAGTACCTGGGGCTCTTCGTGCATCTCGCGCCCTATGCCATGACCACAATATTCCCTGACCACACTGTAGCCTTGGGATTCGGCATACTGCTGAATCGCATGGCCAATATCCCCGAGGCGGGCACCGGGCCTGACCATCTTGATCCCTCGCCACATGGCTTCATAAGTGGCCTGTACCAGGCGTTTGGCCAAAGGCGATGCCTGTGGCATCAGGTACATCTTGCTGGAGTCGGCAATAAAACCATCCTTTTCGAGGGTAATATCCAGATTGACAATATCGCTGGCCTTCAGCAACTGCTGCTCCGACGGAACCCCGTGACACACGACTTCATTGACCGAACTGTTGAGCACATAGGCATAGCCGTATTGGCCCTTGCTGGCCGGGCGCGCCATAAGCTCGTTGACGATAAAGTCTTCTACTCTGTCGTTGATGGCCATGGTCGAGATGCCGGGAACAACAAAGTCATCCAACATGGCAAATACCTTGGCAAGCAGGGCACCTGAGCGGCGCATCAGCTCGGCTTCAGCCGCAGTTTTTAAATGAATTTTTCTTTTTTGATCAAGCATTTTGCGCTCCAGGTACCTTGATGGCTTCCCGCTGATACAGCTCGGCCATCAGCTCATTGAAACTCCGGTCGGGGTTAAGCTCGGCCAGCATGCCCATCTTGATCCAAAATTCCGCCTGGGCGTTGATGGAGCGCGCCATCAGGCCGCTGGCCTTGCGCAGCTCCTCATGGAGTTCATCGGAGATCTTGATAATTCCCATATGCTAAAAATACACTTTATATATAAAACATATATGAATCGTATACTTTGTGGCGGTGAAAGAAAAGCATGTTGGTTGAAAGATTGCGGCGCCTTAAGAAAGTGTGGCGCCTTAAGGAAAGGGCTTAAGGCTGTTCTTTAGACAAGCATAAGCAGCAGCCTTGGCTCTATTCGGGAGGGGCAAGCTGGTGGGCGGCTATGATGTTAAAAAGCCCGCTTGGGGAAGCAGGCTTGAGATTGATCTCGAGGGTTAAGGTGAAGCTAGAGAACCGTTTGCTGCTCGTATTCAGTTAGGCTGAAGCGAGAGCTTGTTCTTAACTACCCTGATTTTTAACCGCTTTGGTTTATAACGGCTTTGGTCTTAATTTGTTGCCAGCGGCAGATGGGCCTTGCTGCCCCAGTCGGCCCAGGAGCCATCGTAGAGTATCAGGGCGTCGAGGCGTACCTGATAGGCCGCCAGGATCAAAATACAGGCGGTGATCCCTGAGCCGCAACTGAAGATCAAAGGTTTGCCGCTGCGTCTGGCGTCCATGGCACCCAGATGCAGAAAAATCTGCTCCAGTGCCGGCTGAGGTTTCAGGCTGTCGCCATCCAGCACTTCGGCAAACGGCAGATTCACGGCGCCGGGAATATGGCCGCTGCGCACGCCTTCTCTGGGTTCGGGACTCTGGCCGAGAAAGCGTGAACTGGCCCTGGCATCCAGTATCATGGCCTGCTTGCCTGCCAGGGTATCCAATACCTGGGGGGCGTTACAGACCTTTTCCGCTTGATATTGCCCACAGGCGTTACCGCGCGGAAACTCGGTCGCTAACTTGTCGGCACAGGGGCGCTGCTCTTTGAGCCATTTGGGCAGACCGCCGTCGAGAACAAACACCTGCTCAAAGCCCATGACCTTGAAACACCACCAGCCCCGGGGCGATGAGTAGATACCCTGGTTGTCATAGATGACGACAGTGCTGTCCTGGTCGATGCCAAGCCGCTGCACCAGCTCGGTAAACTGGGCCTGACTCGGCAGGGCGTGTAACTCACTGGACTGCAGATCTGTGCACTCCCGCTCCAGATCCAGCCGCCGGGCACCGGCAATAAAGCAGGGCTCATCGTAGACTATCGGCTCGCGGCCTATCACCTTGTCCATGCTGGCATCCAAAATGACCAACTTGGGATCAGAAAGATGAGCGGCCAACCACTCGCTGCTTACCAGTGCAGATTGCATCTCGACTCCTTAAGCTCGGTAACGGCACCGAGCAATGAAACTTGGCCCAAATTACTGGAGCGCTACGGATTTCTCAAGCTGTTATTGCCACAGAACCTCTATAGGCGATTATTCTCAATAGTTATTGGCATGCGGTTTGGATTGCAGCCTCGGCAGCACTTTGCAGGCTGGCATCAATAATGGCCTCAAACTGTAGCTGTTGTCCGGCGGGCAACAGCTCCCTTAGCATTTCCCGGCGTTTCTCTTCACCGAGCAGGCGTTCGGCCAGCCAGGCACAGAGATACATGGCCGATAGGCAGCCACCGGCGGTAGCTATGTTGCCTCTTATCACCAAAGGTTCATCCAGTACTTCGGCAGCTGTCTTTTGCAATGCCGTTTTGGCATCCGGATGCGTGGTGGCTGCGCGGCAATCCAGTAACCCCAATCTTTGCAGGATAAAGGAACCGGCGCAGATAGAGCCGAGCAGTTGCTTGTTGGGATCCAACTCAAAAGTATTGATAAAGTCCGGGTCTTGCAGCGCCAGCGGGATCCCCTGTTTGCCGCTGATAAACAGCACGGCATCAGCCTGGTTGGCTTCGCGAATATGGCCCTGCATCTCAATCTCAAGACCCAATGCCGATTTGTGACTTTTGCTGCTGCCGAGCAGCTTGACCTGCCAATCATTCTGGATGCGGCCCACTATGTCCCACATCAAAAACAGATCGATATCGGTAAATTCATCGAAAGCCACTATGGCGATAGTGGGTTTCTTGTCCGTTGGCCCATAGCTGGCGCTCGGGGTTTGAGCGTTTGGTGAAGTATAAACAGACATACAGCCTCCTTGTCTGGTATCAGTTTGACAATTAGGTTCTTCAGGAATGGTATTCAATGCTCATGCAAACCGGGATTCAGTCTCTGAACTCTTCGTCATAGGCCAGGCCGCTGACATCGGCCAGCTCTTTACCCAGCTCCTGCATTGCGGCCTTGCCCTTACGTCTCAGCAGGGTCACTCTCTGACCATCCTTGAGCATCAAGATCAAGTCCCAGTATCTGGGCTCGCCGAAGTGGGGGCAGAGGCAAAATCCGCTGATTTCGGCCAGTGGCACCTTGAGTTGCCCTATGGGGTAGATACTGCGAATACTGTGCACCAGCACACAGGTATCTTTGTCTATCAAGATTTTATGGCGACAGAACAACGCGTGCCAGCCGAGTGTTGCCCCCATGGCCCAACCGAGCAGCAGTTCAGGGTTAAGCCCGAAATACACCTGTGCCAAAGTCAGCGCCGCCAGCGGCAGGCCGATTAACCAGGTCCAGCGGCCAAACACCAACTCGGCCCTTTGTGAGGAGTACTTGTTCCAGTGCGCCATGGCTCAGCTCCCTAAGCGTGTCAGTAGCAGTCCGAGCAGGGCAAAAAGCGGCAGCGGCAGTGCCAGTTTCCACATCAGGTGTTGCTCCCAAATGGGCCGGTACTGACTGCTGGATTGGCCAGTTTGAGTCGCGGCTTTCAGAGGCTTGGTTTCGGTATGGGGGGATTTTGCGGCCTGGCTCTCGGCCTCCGGCGCCGAGTCGCTTCGAGCTGTGTCAAAGGGCACGGCTTTCAACTCGGGCCAGGCAGTGACTTTTTCATAAACTTCAAGTTCATAAACTTCAAGTTCATAAACTTCAAGTTCATTGACTGCAAGCGGGCCGGCGCAGCCGCGCAAAAAGCCTATCAATGTCAGCGCTTCAGCCATATCTGTCAGGGTGTGGCGCTGTCCGAGCAGCACCAGCTGCACCCCATTGGGCGTTTGCGCCAGTGGGGTAATATGAATAGATAGTTGACTGTAGGGCAGGGTTTTGCGGGGCTTGGCTTTTATACGCCACCAGCCAGTGTATTCTTGAATCTCAGCGCTTTTGGGGTCAAACAGCCAACGCCTTCTCACCCCCAAACAGCCAGTTGCCAGAGTTAACAACAGCAAGGCCGAGACGGCATGAAATACCTGTGATTTACCTGTCAGCACCACAGTCATTAAACTTGAGGCCGACAGGGGAACCAGCATGATTAAGCCCCAGATTGTAGCCAGGGTTTGCTGTCTGCCAATAAAGTAGGCTCGTCCATGGGCATCCAGCTTTAAGTGCCAACGAGCGCCGCGGGGCAGAGCGCGATATTTTTTGTTTAACTCATCTTCCTTGGACATCAATCAGTTATCCTTTTTGCTGAAGTATCAAGCGCCAGATGCAAAATAGGGAAGGGCTTACCCATGGCATCGAGTGCCGAGCGGGAGATTTGTTTAAAGCCTTGATGGCGGTAGAATCCGACCGCCTGTGGGTTTTGTTCATTGACATCGACCAAGTTGGCGCCGAGGTCTTCGATGGCATGCTTTAGCAGGGCACTGCCTACGCCTTGGCCGCGAGCCCGGCTGTGAACAAACAGCATCTCTATCTTGTCGTCTGCTACGCCCAGAAAGCCGACAATGGCTTTGGCCTCATCTCGTATACATCTGAGCGTCACCGCCGGGAAGGCCTTATCGAGGATCAGCGGCTTGAAAAAGGCGATATCGGCTTCGCTGATAAAGTCGTGGGTGGCGCGCACTGAATCTTCCCAGACTTGCAGCAGCTCAGCAAAGTCGGCACTGGATGGGGTTTCAATGTTCATATCTTGTGGTTTTCCAATCCGGGGTCGGGTTGTGGTTCTCTTTGAGAGCCAGGCCGAGCAGGATGCGCTCATCTTTCCCCGGCGCTTCCTGCTGTTGCATGGTTTATATCCATGGGCTTAATTAGGCTCTGGTTTAGCGCTACTCAGCCCCTGAGGTTATTGCCCGGCTTGCACCATTTGCAGAATTTTGCGGGCCTTCTCAAAGTGATCCAGTTTGTGGGTCTGGATCCACCAGGTAGCGGCCTCCATGAGCAACTCGGGATCATCATTCTTGTTGGCAAAGAAGGCATAGAAGGAGACGCCAACATTCTCGCCCTTCTGGGCTATTTTTTGCTGGCAGACATGGATAACTTTTTGTCGCAGGCTGGCACGCATCTCGATTGTTCCCTCAATCTGAAAAGTCATTTTTAGGTGTTTTGCTGTTGCAACTGGGCTTGTTGCGCCTTGGTCAGTTTACTGACAACCAGGGCGTAGGATGCCTCAATCAGGTCACGGAGCATATCCTCGCTGACCTCACCATTCAAGGTTAGCGTGAACCAATGCTGCTTATTCATGTAATAGCCGGGCACTATCGCCTCAAAGCTATCGATCAGTGCCTGCACGTCGGCTGGCTTGGCCTTGAGTGTCACCCTAGGGGGCGTTTCCTGCTCGGCCAGCAGAGCAAACATCTTACCCATGACCTTATAGACTCTGGCCTTAGGACCAAAAGGGTAGTCGGCAGTGGCGTTGGGGCATTGCTGTAACAGATTCTTGAGTTGTGTCAGTGTCATGGCGTCCTCTGTCATTTTGGGGGGAGTATGATAATACCGGCTTCAGTCGACGTTTTGTTGATGGGGAAGGGCATGTCGCAGCCTGGCCTTCAGCCATTGAAGCGTTTACACATAAAATACCTGTCCGGACTGCCGGGAATTTCGCTGACCGAGCCGACAACTTCAAACCCTTGTTTGGCATAAAATGCCGGCGCCTGAAACGACAAAGTGTCGAGCTGCGCAGCCAGGCACCCCCGTTTGATTGCCTCTTGCTCGCACAGAGCCATTAAGCGGCTGCCAAGACCTGAACCTCTATGCTCCTTCGCGACCCAAACCACCTCAATCAGCAACTGGCGATAGATGCTGCGGCCACTCACGCCACCAATGAGTTGTCCCTTGGAGTCGCGGGCGATGGCGGCCAGAGGTTGACTAAGGAAGGTGGGAACAAGCCCCATGGGTACTCTGCGTCGGCTTACGGACCTGGATGCAAGGCGTGGTTCGCAGCAAATGGCTAATCCTTTGCAAGAAGCACAACACAGCAGGCGGGTCTGTAAGCCACGCCCTTCGGGGCTTTCACAGCAACCGGCTTTCGGCGTTATCCGACTTCGACAGGCCCCGGCATGCCTTCAGTCAGATGCCTTGAACACCAATTGCTGTGCAAGCCAGAGTGCCACGAGGACTTATTTCCACCTTCCTTGCCCATATAGCTGTGATTATAGGTTCTGAGCTTGTCGATAAGCTCATTTTGCAGGTCATCATCAACTTGCTGTAAAAGGTCAATCTGCATACCGATTTCCCCCCGAATTCAGATAATAAGTGCACCACTCATGGTTAAACGGTGAGGAGAGATCAACTGCCTGTTGGTGATACTCTGTAGTCGCCAAACAAACATG
>NZ_JBKORL010000032.1:0-3604 GCF_047314525.1 Shewanella sp. BJSY2023SW007
AGGCATCTGTGATGTTGTAACGGCTGGTCAAATCAAAAGTGGTATAAGACGGGATGTCGTTATAGTTGTTTTGATTGGGTGACCATTCGTTATCCCGCACTGTGTCGCTGCGATAGTTGGCTGTCAACACGGCCGAGAAGTCATTGTAGGTGTAGTCTGTGGTCAATCGATGACGCCAGCGTGGACGGGACTGCTCACCTGCCGATTTAACTTCATCATCGGCGAATCCGGTCGGGTTGAATGAACGCTCTTCCAGATAAGTACTGAATAGGCGGAAGCCCCAGTCACCGAAACCGGTTTCAAGGCGATAGTTGGCTTCAATATCGAAACCTGAAGTAACACTGGATGCCGAGTTAACCGGTTTCTCGTAGTAGTTCACTATCTCATGGGTATCGGGATCACGTTCCAGCAAAGGACAGAAGTCGTTATCTGTGCTGCTTGACTGATAGCAGTACTTAACTACTTCGGCACCGCTGAAGCTGTTGATCACGTTCTCCATGTCAAACTTCCAGTAATCCACTGTCAGGCTGAAGTTTTCCAGGTAAGATGGGGTGTATACAAAGCCCAGAGTGATGTCATCTGCAACTTCGTTCTGCAGGTCCGGATTACCTACAATAAAGCCTGGACGAGTTGAACCGTACCAGTCCTGGGAAGGTTCAAAGTCAGTCGGGATCCCTTGAGCGGCACAGTTGGCCAACACATTGTCCAGATAGTCCGGGTTGATCCTGTTCCTGAAGCTGGTAGCACAATAATCGTTGATGGTGCGGAAGGTTTGGCTGGATGGGTTGTACAGTTCGGCAATGTTAGGTGCCCGTACAGATTTGGAGCGGTTGGCCCGGATGCGCAGATCGTCATTCAGCGCCCAGTTGATGCCGACTTTCCAGGCAGTATCAGAGCCGGAGGAGGAGTAGTCCATATAACGGAACGCGGTTTCCAGTGTCAGATCCTGAACCAAGATCACATCTTGCAGCAGCGGGACGGACAATTCGGCTGATGCCTCGGTCACATCGAACTCACCATAAAGTGGTTGAGACTGGTTTCCAAATAATAAACCGTCGCGCATTGCCGGATCCGGCAGAGTTTCAGCCGTTTCCTTACGATATTCAACGCTGAATGCAGCAGCGATAAAGCCGGCAGGCAGTTCAAATAGATCGCCGCTGACAGAGGCGCCGGCAACGTATTGATCGATTGATGAGCGACGAATCGCATCTGTGTTGACCCAGTTATAGGCAGCTTCATCATATTGGCCGCGGCCAAATACGTTCAGTGGCTTACAGCCATTGGCTCTGGCGTATTCGTCACGACATACCAGATTACCGTCGGCATCTTTGATCACATCGACAGAGTCATAGAAGCGCTGCTCGAATATTTCACCGTACCATTCGGTGTCGGCTTGAACATGGCCTACAGTGGCGTAAACATCATAGGACCAGGTATCGGACAGTGCACCGTCAACACCTAGTGCCAATCTTGCTGTCGTTCTGTCCTGACTGTATTTACGGTTGCCGAAATCAGATGCCAGATAGCCTAAGTTTACCCCTTCACCTGGTTTTTCTTCACCGGCCGTCACCAAAGCCGCCGCTTCAGGAGAGAGTAGGGCGTTATCATCATAGAGCTTGAAACTGAGGAAGGCAGGAGAGCTTTCACCATAGGCTTCGGACTTGGTGTAGCTGGCCTCCATGGTAAATTTATGATCATCATTGATGTCATAGTTCATCACAGTAAAGAAATTGATCCTGTCCAGTGGTGTCTTGATGAAAGAGTTCTCGGCAAAGTTGTAGCCTTCACCACCGAGATAGTCCACCCGGCCGCTGGTTAGCGGCGGCAGTGGCTGACCCAGATCCATTGGCCGAATTTGACCGTCATCGCTGAAGGTATAGCGGGTGCCATTGGATTCAAAAGTGCCTGTCTTGCTGTATGAAGCCAGTACCTGTTGACCATGGCCCCACATTATTGCTTGCGGATCATTCGGGCCATTGGCATTGGGGTTTCGCACCACAATCGGCGCTTCACGCAGGAATTCTCTGTCCATGTATGAAATCTGCCCCTGACGTGACCAACTGATGTTGGTCACAAAGTTGGCTTTACCCAAGTCAGAGCCAAAAGTCAGCGAGGCATATTCTTCTTCACCCCCATCTTCGGTGGGGCGGGTGGTAGAAGCATCGATAGCCAAGCCATCAAAACTGGTTTTGGTCACTATGTTGACCACCCCGGCAATGGCGTCAGAGCCATAAACAGCAGACGCGCCACCTGTAGTGATTTCGATGCGCTCAACCATGGCGGTAGGGATGTTGTTTAAATCCACGGCGCCTGAGCCTGGCGAACCGGCTACAAAGCGGCGGCCGTTAACCAGCACCAGAGTGCGGTTGGAACCCAGTCCTCTCAGGTCAGTGTTATTCAGACCACTGGCAAAAACAGTGTTGTTGGTGGTTTCCGGTGACAGACCAACCAGGGTATTAGGCATCTTGTGCAGCAGATCTGCTACGTTGGTAACACCTGCTTCAATAAGGCCATCGCCTGTGATCACTGTGACCGGTGTTGGTGCTATCTCTCCGATACGCTTGATTTTTGAACCTGTGACTTCAATACGCTCAAATGTTTCAGGTTTATCTTCAGCATAACTGAAACCTGTACAAGCGATACTGGTTGCAGCAGCCATAAGGCCGAAGCGAACGGCTTTGGCTGTTGTAGATATGGATGTCATATCTCTCTCCTTGATTATTATTGTAAACTGCCATGCTTGGCTATGTTTTTATTTTGTTTGTCAAATGTTTCATTGACAAAGATATAATTCAATTTAAACCTAAATTTGGCAACACCCTGCTATATTTATTAATTTAAGATTAATTTATTTTTAACACTTGCAAAACAAGGTGAGGGTGAATGGTTAATTGATTAAAATCAATTAGTTATTTTAAATGTTATTGATCTATAAAATATTTTGTTTAATATATGTTTCAATTTAAACAAATTTGCATCACTGATAATAGTAAGCAAATGTTTCTATGCCTTTAGTAAGGTGTGTCGTGCGTTAATTAATTGAGAGTTTGCATTTTGTTTGTTTTCTATACGCCTGAGTTTTTGCTTAACGGAATTAAAATATGGGAACTTTCCGATAGGAACGGGCTCTTTAATAAGGCATGATGTGAGGGGCTCCGGTATATTTAACACCGGATGTATCGTTTAAATTCCGGATTACCGGCTCTGCTCCAAGTGTGCGGGAAGTGCTCTTGAGGAGGCGGTAAAGAACCGGCGTGAGGTTAAGGGAAGACCATGTCATTTAATCAATCTTTGAGTAGAGGCAAGAGCGACGCGGCCCAAGAGGGAACTCTGACATCCAATAACCGGGTCAGTAAAAAAGATATGCGGATAAGCGCCGCTCGCAGACGAATAGAGGATATTCGAGAGCAGATGGCCCTGTCCCGTGAACTGGGGGTGGGAGTGTCGGCAGATGATCTGGACTTTGACTGACAGCCAGGTGAATAAATATTTGGAAAGCCCGCATTCAAGCGCAATGTAGATCAGATAAGGATCGGTTGACCGATCCTTCTGATGAGAGACAATCGGAAACCTGTTTGTAGGTTTCCGATTTTTTATGTCTATT